>JAILQA010000012.1 GCA_024699205.1 Treponema sp.
GATGACCCAAAGCCTACTGGGGGATATATTTATGGTACTGGTAAGTTAGCTGCGCATCTTATGTGTGAATCTGTAGCAAAATTACAGGATGTTAATTTTATTCCTATAATAATTACAAATATTTATGGAGCTGGTGAAAAATCTGCTCGGTTAATTAATACTTCTGTTCGAAAACTTTTGAATGGTGAACGTTGTTCATTTACTGAAGGTTATCAGATGTATGATTTTATTTATATAACTGATGCTATTTCTTCAATTGTTGAAGTATCAGAAAAAGGAAAGCCTTTTAATCGATATTATATTGGAAGTGGAAATCCGAAACCATTAAGAGAGTATCTTTTAGAAATGAGAGATGTTGTTGCTCCTGGTGTTGAGCTTGGTTTAGGAGATATTCCTTTTAATGGTATTGATATTGATTATAGTCAATTCAAGTTAAAAAAAGTTGAAGATGATACTGGTTATAAAAACAAGATTTCATTTCGTGATGGAATAAAAATGACAATGGATTTTATAAAATCAGAAAAATAAAAGAGGAGAATACTATGTTCGAAAACAAATCAAAAGACGAAGCAAATAAAGAAATATTAGAAAGCGTAAAAGAATACTACAAGAAATTTATGGTTAAGCCAGAATATAAAGATGGAGACCGTATCTCATATGCAAGCCGTGTATTCGATGAAAAAGAAATGATGAATCTTGCAGATTCAATGCTCGAGTTCTGGCTTACAAGTGGCCGCTATACAGACCGGTTTGAAAAGCAACTTGGTGAATATCTTGGAACTCCTTTTGTTTCTTTGGTAAACTCAGGTTCTTCTGCAAATCTTTGTGCATTTATGGCACTTACTTCTCCTCTATTAAAAGAAAGACAGATTCAGCGAGGTGATGAAGTTATTACAGTTGCCTGTGGCTTCCCAACAACAGTAACTCCAATTTTGCAGTACGGTGCAATCCCTGTTTTTGTTGATGTAACAATTCCTCAGTATAATATTGACGTAACTCAGCTTGAAGCAGCTCTTAGCCCAAAAACAAAGGCTGTTATGATTGCTCATACTTTGGGAAATCCTTTTGATTTGAAGGCTGTAAAAGCTTTCTGTGAAAAACATAACCTCTGGCTTATTGAAGATAACTGTGATGCTCTTGGTTCTGAATATACTCTCGATGGCAAAACATATAAAACTGGTACAGTTGGAGATATTGGAACTTCAAGTTTCTATCCTCCACATCATATGACTATGGGTGAAGGTGGTGCTGTTTATACACGTGATCCACTTCTTCATAAAATTATTCGCTCTATGCGTGACTGGGGACGTGACTGTATTTGTCCTAGTGGTATTGATAATCTTTGTAAACATCGTTTTGATAAGCAGTATGGTACACTTCCTCTTGGATACGACCATAAATATACATACAGCCATTTTGGTTATAACCTTAAGGCAACAGATTTACAGGCAGCAGTAGGATGTGCACAGCTCGAAAAGTTCCCTTCATTTGTAGAAAAACGAAAGGAAAACTTTAAGCGTCTTCGTGCTGGTCTTGAAAATTTACAGGATAAACTTATTCTTCCGGAACCAGTAGAAAACGGAAAACCAAGCTGGTTTGGTTTCCTTATTACATGTAAGGAAGGTACAGACCGTACAGAACTTGTAAAGAAAATTGAAGCAGCAAATATTCAGACACGTGCACTGTTTGCCGGAAACCTTACACGTCATCCATGTTTCGACCATATTCGTGGAACAGATGCATACCGTGTAGTTGGTGACCTTTCTGTAACAGACCGCATCATGCGCGATACATTCTGGATTGGTGTATATCCAGGCATGACAGATACAATGCTTGATAAGATGACTGCAGTTATTAAAGCGAGTGTTTAGGAGATAGTAGACAATGAAACAGCGACTTGCAGATTATATAGCAGACTTTCTTGTTGCAAATGATATAACAGATTGCTTTACTGTTGTTGGTGGTGGAGCAATGCATTTAAATGATGCACTTGGTCACAAAGAAGGTTTGCATTGTACGTATAACCATCATGAGCAGGCAAGTGCAATA
>JAILQA010000031.1 GCA_024699205.1 Treponema sp.
TAGCGGAATGAAAATCGGGCTGGGAACAGGTTCAACCGCCATGCCTGCCGTAAAAAGACTTGCAGAATATATAGCAAAGGGAAAATTAAAAGACATAAAAGCCGTTGCAACAAGCTTTCAAACAGAAAATGCCTGTCAGGACCTTGGAATTCCTGTATATTCAATGAACGATAAAATCATAGGCGGACAGCTTGATCTTGCAATCGATGGAGCCGATGAGGTTACTCCTGACTGTTTCTGCATAAAAGGTGGTGGAGCAGCACATGTCCGCGAAAAGATTGTTGAATACAATTCAAAAGTTTTTGTCGTAGTTGCAGACTCAACAAAAGCTGTTGATACAATCGGTACTAAGTTTCCTGTCCCTGTAGAAATTATTCCATCTGCAAGAATACCGGTAACAAATGCTCTCAACGCTCTTGGCGCAAAATGTGTATTGCGGGAAGGAGTAAGAAAATGCGGGCCTGTAATCACCGACAATGGAAACCAGATTTTAGACTGCACCTGGGAAAAACCAATTAATGTTGCAGAAATGGAAGATAAAATAAACTCTATCGTAGGTGTTGTGGAAAACGGTCTTTTCTCAAAAAACAAGCCGATTGTGTTTGTTGTAAAAGAAGATGACAGCGTAGAAGAACGCAACTGGCACTAATTTTCCTAATTTGGCAAGGATAATCTATGTTTCCGCCCTTTAATCAAGAGCTCGCACATCATTACTGCGAAAAAATCATAGCGGATATTCAAAGCGGTAAGCTGGAATTAAAGCAGATAACTTCCATAAGTCAGGAAAGAATAGATCAAGGTCTGATGATTGGAAGCGCTGTCTGCTGGGATGCCAAAGCAAATACTCGGGTTATTTTAGCAGCTGTAAGCGGAATCAGCAGACAAATAGTTGGACAAAGTGATAAAAATACTATAATAGTTCCACCTCTTGTCAGCAATGAAGTCATCACATCTGCACTTCAAAAAAATGACAGGCAGATTCACGAGCTTACAGAAAAAATCAATTCTCTTGAAAAAACTCAAACCCAAGAAAAAAGCCAGTTACTTTCCGAGCGGAAAAAACTCACAGACGAATCCCTGCTTAAAGTTTTTACTCAGTATTCCTTTACCAGATTTGACGGGAAAAAAGTTTCTCTTAATCAGATTATAAAAGAACATCATGGAAAACTGCCGCCAACAGGAACCGGAGATTGCTGTGCTCCAAAGCTTTTGTCTTATGCCTTTGAACATAAATTACAAATTATAAGTATGGATGAAGTCTATTTTGGCAAAAACACAGCACATAAAACAAACGGCCTGTCCTATCCTCCCTGCGACGAACGCTGCGCTTACATTCTGCCGTCAATTCTTGGGCTTGAAATTATTTACAGAGACAAGGATATTATTGTAATAAACAAACCCTCAGGCCTTCTGTCTGTACCGGGAAAGGGCCAAGAAAAACAAGACTGCCTTTCTTCACGTATAAAAGCCCTCTTCCCTGCTTGCATTGAACAACCTTCAGTTCACCGTCTTGATATGGAAACTTCCGGCCTCATGGTTTACGCTTTTACAGATGAAGCTCATAAAAATCTCAGCAGGCAGTTTGAAGAAGGAAAAGTTCATAAAGAATACGAAGCACTCTTAGACGGTATTCTGGCACTTGCAAAAGGAAAACTTGCTCCCCAAAAAGGAGAAGACCAGGGAATCATAAAACTACCTTTTAGACTGGACATAGATAACCGCCCCCACCAGATTTATGATGAAGAAAATGGAAAAATAGGAATAACTGAATGGATAAATAAAGGAAGCGAATATTACACTAATCCGCTGACAAAAAAAAGAAAAAAAGTTACGCGGGTTCTTTTTATTCCCCACACAGGAAGAACCCATCAGCTGAGACTTGCAAGCAGCGACAGCCACGGCTTTGGGCTTCCTATAACAGGAGACAGTTTGTATGGCAAGCCTCAGAAAGGAGAACGATTGATGCTGCACGCCTACAAACTGTCTTTTTATCATCCGACAAGCGGAAAGCTTATGACTTTTGAAAAAAAATCTGGCTTCTAAACAGAAACCAGATTTTAAGGCAGATTAATTATCAAAAAATCCTTTTGCCTTTAATAATTCTGCATTCAAAATACCACCAAGAGCGGCACCTCGTTTTGTGTTGTGACTTAAAGCAACAAACTTAACGTCAAAAACATTACAAGGACGAAGTCTTCCAATTACACAAGCCATTCCCTTTTCTGTATCACGGTCGCGGCGTGGCTGTGGTCGGTTTTCTTCGTGACGAACAACAATTGGATGTTCAGGTGCGCTAGGCAATTTTAATTTCTGTGGCAATGAAGAGAAGGATGTCCAGACTCTTTCAATTTCTTCGAGACTTGGTTTTTTATCATCAGGTAAATCAAACTCCAGAGAAACACAGGCTGTATGTCCGTCAATTACAGGAACGCGGGTACAGGTTGAAGAAACAATTGGTCCAGGAGCATTTTCAATTTTACCGTCAACAACGTTTCCAAGGATTTTGAGACATTCTTTTTCTGTTTTTTCTTCCTCACCACCAATAAAAGGAACGATATTATCAATCATATCAAAAGAAGGAACTCCAGGATAACCGGCACCAGAAGTAGCCTGCAAGGTTGTAACAATCATTCTCTTAATCGGATAACCAGCCTGCTGTAAAGCAAAAATTGGCATCATATAAGTCTGGAGAGAGCAGTTAGGTTTTACAGCAATAAAGCCCTTGTCCCAGCCATGATGTTTTTTCTGTGCTTCAATAACATCAAGATGACTAAAGTTAATTTCTGGAACCAGCATTGGAACATCCTCTGTCCAGCGGTTTGCAGAAGCATTTGAAACTACAGGGATTCCTTCTGCCGCATAAGCTGCTTCAAGATTTTTAATATCTTCTTTTTTAGGAAGTTCAAGAGCACTGAATACAAACTGACATTTTCCAAGTGCTTTTTCTGCCAGATTTGCATCTTCAACCATTAAATCAGCAACGCCAGATGGAATATTTTCACCAATTAACCAGCGGTTTTTAACTGCATCCTTGTACAACTGTCCTGCAGAACGAGGAGAAGCAGCTACATAAGTTACTTCAAACCATGGATGATCTTCCAGCAATTTAATGTAACGCTGTCCAACCATACCTGTTGCACCTAAAACGCCGACTTTAATTTTTCCAGCCATATTTATAAATCCTCCAATATCTACATAATTAGCAATCAGCTATTAATAATTTTCTTCATTTTTTCTTTATATTCATCACTACAAAAGGCAGAGTCAACTGCATTCAAGAGCAAGACTTTTTTTTCTGCCTCTGTAATTCCATACATTTTTTTTATATAATCAAACTCATTTTTTATATTTGTACGGCAAATAGCAGGGTCATCAGTATTGATTGTAACTTTAATTCCTTTTTCAAGAAAGTTACGTAAAGGATATTTTGACATATCATCTACAGCTTTTGTCTGGCGGTTGCTGTTTGGACACATTTCCAGCGGAATATTGTGAGCAGCAACATAATCCACAAGCTCCTGGTCTTCTGCAATACGAACACCATGACCAATTCTTACTGCACCAAAGTCAAGAGCAGCCTTTACACTTTCCGGGCCATCAGCTTCACCTGCATGAATTGTAAAAGGAATATTATATTTTCTTGCCAGAGCAAAAGGAGCTTCAAAATCTTTTGTCTTAAACAAAGCTTCGGCACCAGCTAAATCTATAGCAACAACACCCTCATCCTTTACAAGATATTTTTTAGCAAGCTCAATAGTTTCAAGATTTTCTTCTTGATTATGATCTGAACGCATAAGACAAAGTATCAAGTTTGTTTGTAAGGATGATTTTTTCAAACCTTCTAAAGCGGCAAGAATAACTTCTTCCTGACTAAGACCATTTACACAATGCAACTGAGGAGCAAAACGAAGTTCAAGATAAATAAGTCCCTGCTTTCGGAACATTTTCTGAACCAGATAAAAAGCCTGAGTAATTCCTTCTTTTGTCTGAAGCAATCTTAAAGGCAAGCCAAAACAAGTTAAAAAATCATTCAAGCTTTCACAATGCTCAGGAATGGAAAGTTTTTTTAACAATGCTTCGTCGCTTTTAGCAGGCAGTTCAAGATTCTGAATTGCCGCCAACTCTTTTGCTATATCTACAGTTATGCTTCCATCTAAATGGCAGTGTAAATCAATCAATATACAACCCCACTAAAACTAAAGATTATAAATTGCAAGCTTTAATTGCATCCTCAATAGTTTTTTTAGCAGCCTCGGTAACTTCTACCAGAGGAAGTCTCAAACTACCAGCAGGCAGTCCTTTATAATTCATAGCATATTTAATTGATGATGGATTTCCATCGCAGAACTCAGCCTTAAAGAATGGAGCCAGTCTGTAATGAATCTCACGAGCTTTTTTGAAGTCACCTGTTGCACAGGCTGTTGTAAGTTCATGCATAAGACCAGGAATGAGGTTTGAAGCAACAGAAATAATTCCGTCACCACCAGCAGCCATCAAAGGAAGTGTCAAAGCATCATCTCCAGACAAAACTGCAAAATCAGGCTTTTTATTTTTAATCTGACCGATTACTTCCATCATTTGAGAAACGCTTCCACTAGCCTCTTTTACACCGGCAATATTTGGAAGTTCTGCAATTCTTGCAAGTAAATCTGTTGGAATATTAAGACCTGTTCTTCCCTGAATGTTATATACGATAATTGGAACGCCAACCTTTGAGCAGGCTGCAAAATGCTGATAAATACCTTCTTTTGAAGGCTTGTTATAATAAGGAGTTACAACAAGAGCAGCATCTGCACCAGCCTTTTTAGCACGTTCACAGTAAGTAACTGCGTCTTTTGTGTTGTTTGAACCAGCACCCAAAATTATAGGGATTTTTTTACCAGAGGATTTTTCAAATTTACGTACTTCTTCAAAAACAATTTCGATAATTTTGTCTTCTTCGCTGCCAGGTTTTTCGTCCAAAGTTGGAGTTTCAGCAGTTGTTCCAAGAGGAACTAAACCATCGATTCCCTGTTCGAGCTGGAAAATTACATTCTTTCTGAATCCGTCATAATCAACTTCACCGCTTTGTGTCATCGGTGTAATTAAGGCTGTAAAAGCCCCCTTAAAAATACTCATTTTTTTACCTCTGATAAAATTAGTTTATGCTATAATAGTAAATTTAAAAGATAAATTCAATTATAATGCAAATCTTAATTATCATTTCATTTTTTATAAGACCTTTGCCATGGGATTTATATACTTTTTACAGAAAATCAAATAGAATATCCAAAAATAAATTTTCAGGTAATCAATTGTGACACAAAGAGAAGATAAAAATAAAAAGCTGCTTATCAGTCTTTCCATTTCAATCCCAGCTGCACTACTCCTAGCTTTTGCAATTTTACTGAGCGTAAGAGCTTTATCTTTCAAAAAGACTATTGCGGCACAAAAACTTTCCCAGGAAGAAAATGAAAAATTG
>JAILQA010000063.1 GCA_024699205.1 Treponema sp.
CATGACATTTTCTGCTGTAGTAACACGACAATCAGATAAGGTTGAAATATATTTTAAGAACTCAACTACAACCCAGCGACGCTCTTCAGCATTTGCCTTGATTCTTTCTTTTTCATCACCTTCCAAATCGTAAATATCGTACTTGTCAGAATAAATATCTGTGTGCATTCCAAAAGTAAAAGGACAACGATTACCGTGATAGCGTAAATCAAAGGAATATTTCATAGTTGCAAGTGCATCTTCTTTTGTCATAAAGTACTGGAAGAAAATATTCCAGTCCATTCCTGTGATTTTTCCATCTGCAAGATCAAGACTATCATCGGCTTCTTTAGCACGAGTTCTTGCTCCCTTTGCTATTCCATATTTTTCACACAATTCATCAGGCGGAATAATCAGAACATATGAGGGTAAAACCCACAATCCAGGGTGTTTTTTTACAAATGGTTCACTTCTTCCATACTGAGCCTTTGCAACGTATTCATCTCCAGGACTTCCTTCATCAAGTGTATAAGGCCACAATAAGTTTGAACCATCCTGATCAGCCTGCCAGCCTTCTTCGATTGTGGCGTCATATTTAAACTTTAACTGCTCAAGAGCCTCAAATACGTATTCATTATAAGAAAGATAAGGTGTTCTAAATCCTACGATATCTTCACGTTTAATTCCCATTCCTGAATCTGTATCACCAGCTTTTGCATCAGGATTATATGGTTTTGTAAGAAGATTGATACAAGCATTCATTTCTTTGAGCCAGTCATCAAGGAAAAGATTGTCGATTCTCTGTGGTGGTTCAGTATCCCAGTCAAACTTAAGGCCTTCTGGATGTGTAAAAGTATGACATCCGATTTCGTGTCCACGTTCATAACCTTCATGAACAATTTTTTTAACAAGAGAATCATCTTCACGGTCATTTTTGATTGCATTGTTACCCTTAAAATAGAGGGTAACCTTGTATTTTTCACCGTCAAAGGTATTTTTATTGCCCTTTCCCTGCGGATTCTTAAAACTTTCAAAAGTATCGAAAATGAACTTCATTCCACCTTTTGCACCTGATTCTTCGTAACCTGAATAGGCATTATCATCAAAAGCAAAAGACATAAGCTGTGGAACTTTTTTTACATCTAGTCCGTTTGGCGGAAGCTGAGATGGCTTTCTATTCATAATATCCTCCAATATTAAATAATAATTTTAACTAATGGCTTCACGGAAGTTTGTTTTGGATATAAACAAACTAAGGATATTATATTACTTTCACGTGAAAATGCAAGATTAATTTTATTTTATTTCAAGATAATTCGAAAAAAGCTTAATTTCTTATCCAGTTATACTTGAGAAGCAGATAGAACTTGGAATCTTTGTAAGTGGAATCTTTCAAATCAAAGATAAAATTGTAGCCAAAGCCTAACTCCTGACGACCGGCTTTTACAAAGATTTCCATTCCAGATGCAAAAGTATTATCCATTGTAAAATTGAAAGGATTTCCATTGTCCGGAGTTTCAAAATCTATGGTGTTTTTGCCGAAAGAAAAAAGCATTTCGCCGAAAACCTTAAGATTCAATCCGCCAATAAGGAAATCTGGAATAATCACACTGGCCTGAGGAATAAGTCTTCCGGGATAAGTACAATCCAAATTAAAGCCTGAATAATTTGCACGGCTGAAAGTTAAAAATGTATCTGCCGGATAATCGGTATATCGACCACGGACTGCAACTTCATAATTGAATAGAGAACCTTCATAAATAAAATCGCTTTCAAACTCACAGCCACCAAAGAATCTCTTCTTTTCAATATCCCAGGAGCCCATTCCAAAAGCTGTGAATCCCAGACTTCGGAGCTGATCACAAGTATTAGATTTTGAATAAAAGAAATCCAAGCCAGCTGTAAAATTAAGCATTTTTGAATAATCAAGTTTTGAGTTTATGGCGATAGGACTAACATCTTCACCTGTAAACTGCATTCGTGCGGATGTAAAGAGCGACAAATCAATTTCGTCTAAATGCTGAATTCTATGTATGATTGGCTGGGTTAAACCAAGAATAATTTCATTTTCCTCAACAAAAGCATCGGAATCTATTTTATTCCAGAGAGAAGTTTGGAAGGTGCGCATTAAACCAAAATCGAGCAGAGTGTTTCCTAGAGGGATTTCTGCATACAAATCACCGGTAAAGTTCTTTAAGTCTGGATAATAGAAAATATCAGAAATAATA
Organism: Treponema sp.; assembly: GCA_024699205.1. Taxonomy (GTDB): domain Bacteria; phylum Spirochaetota; class Spirochaetia; order Treponematales; family Treponemataceae; genus Treponema_D. The sequence continues at coordinate 2,208 of JAILQA010000063.1, forward strand.
ATGCCAGATGCAAGCTGTAGACGTGGTGTCATAGCAAGGAAAAAATACCCGAATCCCAGATAATCTTTTGAACCAGTTTTAACGCTATCAATGAAAGGAAAATAAAGAAGTGGCTGCGGGAATGGAAGGAAAGCCTTTTCATTCTGCAAAAGACTTGTACTTGGAGTGTCAGAATCGGTAAATAATTTATCTGCCCTTTCGAGGTTTTCTTTTGAGCGATGTTTTACATGTTTTCCAGCAATTGGTTTTGGAAGGATTTCTTCTTCTTTTTCATTCTTAAGAAATCCTTTTAGACCATTTCCTTTAGATTCATCATCACCTTCTTTATCTTCTTCATCTTCATTTTCAGGAATCTCAACTTCGGAAAGAAGCACATAAGGCTTGAAATTAGGATAATCATTTTCGAGATGACCAAAACAAATAATTTCGCCGGCTGGAGAAGGACCATCAAAATCAGGAACTACCCCCCATTCGGAAAGAGGTTTCATTTTTATAACGCTTCCAGTGCTTGATTGTGAATAATAATAAATACCTCGTTCAGTTTTATAAGACCAGAGAGCTCCAACCGGGTCAGAAAGAACAGGAAGCACTTGGGGTTGGTTTGTTCCAGCAATTTCATCCAGCTTATTGAGTTCATTCAGCTCAAAGACTTCCAGACGACCACGATAATTGCAGGTGAAAGTCAATTTTCCGTCACTATTCCAGGTTGGATAGGATGGATCGTAAATCTTTTCACCGTCATTAGCTACAATCTTATAACCAAATGATTTGTTTGGGCGGGCGGTAGAAGTAGAAACATCAGCTAAATCAGACAAATCAGATATTGCAACGACAGCGCGGTCATTTTTCAAAATCAAAAAGGCAAGCTTTGAACCATCTGCATTCACTGACGGCTGAACAAAACTAAGATTTTCTTCGGACAAAAGGGGAATTACATCACCGGTCTGAGTATCGACTTTTACAAGCTGCATGTGCAAGCCCTTCTGCTGAACTGCAATTAAAGTTTTTCCATCACGGCTAACTGAAGGCTGAAAAAGCGACGTGTCTTTTGTAAGACGCTGCATTCCATCTTCCTGAGTCCATTTGTAAAGCCCATATTCAACTTCAAAACCCGGATTTCTATCCTGGCGGACAATTCCCATAGAAGCATAAACAGTACCATTACAATCAGCTGTCACTGCATCAGCGCCTGAAAAATCACCGGTAAAAAGAATTGTTTCATTTAAAACCGAGTTCAAATCTTTTTCGGGGTCGGTTTCATCAAGATATTTGCGACCGGAAGCAAGAGATGGATCCAGTTTGACAACAGCAGCATGTTCACCAGGAGCAGAACGCAAGCCAATAAGAGTTCCATCATCAAAAACGATTGCAGGTTTATAATAGAAAGTACCTGTTGCGCGTGGAGAAATGATAATTCCTTCCGGGATGGCACGTTCGGCAGCATATTTTTTTGCAAGTGCGATTTTTACGTCCTTATAAATATCTGCTGCTTCCTGCCCGGTAACGAGCTTGACGCTTTCTTCCCAACTGCCAGTAAAAGAGCGGTTGCGTTCAATATCTGCAAGGGCCTGAAGTCCCCAACGGTCGGCAATACTGCGCATAATCAGATATCCCATTACATAGATTTGGGCATAAGGAGGTTCTTCATCTAATCCAATTTCGTCATAAGAAATAAAACTGTTTTCCAAAGTAGGGGCTTTATAATCCAATTCAAAATAAGGGCTGCGTCCGCGACCACCAGCAGTCAATTCGGTTTCAAGAACAGTTGTAAGTCCTTCTAAAGCCCAGCCGGGAACTTGCCAAAAACTCATATTAACTGCGGAAGGACCCAGCAAAGATCCTAATAAATATTTTTTATCTTCAAACTTACAGTTCGCAATGTGAATAAGCTCATGGGTAAAGAAAAGCTTCATCCAATCATCCCGAAAACCAAAATCAGGAGTGATTACAGGCGAGTTAAACATGACGATTTCTGTCGGAGAAAAAAAGGTATAGGCATTTACTGTATTAGTACGGCCAAGAACATAGACATTAGTTTTATCCTGAGGAAATGCATAAATCTTTGCTATTTTTTTCCAGGCATCATCGGCAAAAGTTGCATAGGCTTCTGCAGCAAGACGAGATTCTTCTTCAAAAATAAAATTAAAATGCTCGGTTTCTGCCTTTTTCCAGCCATTAAACTTTTTATAACCACCTTCTGATTGTGCAAAGGCTGCAAATCCACCTGCTAAACAAAATAAAAAAGAAAGACAAAGTATTTTTTTCATAAACCTATAAACCTATCCATTGTTAAATAATTCAATTACTTTGATAATATAACAAATTATTATTAACTAGAATAGGTTATAGTCAAGGATTAGTTTATTCTATTCTTGTTGCAGGCATGATAACATTGTTGAACCAATCTGGCTCTGTCATTCTAAAATCAAAATCATAACGTTGCTGGGCTAGACTGGTGAAGGTTCTTTTATTTTCAAATATTTGTTTTAACAATTGATTTCGTTCGGTTTTATCTTCACCCAAGGCTTTTGCCCAAACAAAATCATAAGCAAGGGAATGAATCTTATCTGCCAGCTGCAATAAATCATCACGTTTGTTTCTGATATCCTGTGCAAGTTCTGCGGTGGAATCTACATGGATTCTGTGTGGAATTGCATTCATAGATTTTTCATCAAGACTACAATCAATTGTGGAAATTGCATTCAAATTATCATTAAGGGTGATGACAAAATCTTCTGTAAGAGTATTTTTTGCGTTCTCAAGAATCTCTTCTAATCTTTCTTTATAACTGAGTCCACTCTTTCCCGCAAGCCAGAGCTTTTTGTAAATCATCCAGCAAAAAAGAATATCCTGAGAATCCCCGCGCCAAAAGTTTCTGCTTAACTCATTATTAGTATGAACGTAATCTTCAAAAGTATACCATGGCTCATCATCGTTCGTTACTAAAACCCCGTCGCGCGGATAGTTCGGGATGACAATGCTAATCTTCCTGTCGTTACTATCCAGACATGCAACCTCAAAAAAAGAATCCGGATGCAAATCTCCAGTAATATACACAACTCCATGCTTCATTTCTTCGCGAATAATGTCTTTCATAACTTCCTCCGTAATGATTTATGATTAATACTATGGAGGAGGGGGGAGAAAATTGAGGGTTTTTGAATTTTATGCAAATAAAAAGCTAACAATTTTTTTAAGAAAAAGCGTAAATTTTTGTAAATGAGATTTATAGTATTTAGTAATGGTAAATTTTCTAGGAGGTAGATTATGAATGATACATTAAAAAATAATGA
>JAILQA010000126.1 GCA_024699205.1 Treponema sp.
GTCATTCCTTTAAGTGTCCAGGCAAGAGTAAGAATAAGAATAGCAGGAACCATTGCTTTAAATCCGTCAGGTACACATTCCATTGCAGATTTGAAGCTGAGAACCTTTCTGCAGATATAGAAAATTACAGTGATAATCAAAGAACCAAATGAACCAAGCATAAGTCCAACGGAAGCATCAGCATTAGAGAAGGCAATTACAAAGTGTAAATATGATTCAGAATCACTTGTAAAGAATCCGCCTGAATAAATAAGTCCGAGAACGCACAAAATAATAAGAACAACTACAGGAAGAACTAAGTCAATTACTTTTCCTTTTGAATCCTTTGCAGCTTCATCTTCTTCTGTATCATCATTCATAATTGCAAGTGCTTTTTCGTATTTTGACATTTCACCATATTCAAACTTCATGAATACCATTGCTGACATCATTATAATTGTGAACAAGGCATAGAAATTGAAAGGAATTGCCTTACAGAAAAGTGCGATACCATTTTCACCTTCTGTTACAAAGCCTGAAACAGCTGCGGCCCAGGAAGATACAGGGGCGATGATACAAACAGGAGCTGCTGTTGAATCAATAAGATATGCAAGCTTTTCTTTTGAAACGCCGTATTTATCTGTAACTGGTTTCATTACTGAACCAACAGTAAGACAGTTGAAATAGTCGTCAATAAAAATAAGGATTCCGAGAAGAATTGTAGCGAACTGTGCGCCAACCTTTGATTTAATATGCTTTTTAGCCCAGTTTCCAAAAGCAGCAGAACCACCGGCTCTGTTCATCAAAGCAACCATAATTCCAAGTATTACAAGGAATATTAAGATTCCGACATTGTATGAATCTGCCAGAGAACCAACAAAGCCGTCACTGAACACGTGGGTCATGAATCCTGTGAATCCACTTCCTGCATCGATTGCAAAAAATATACCGCCAAGAACGATACCGCAGAATAATGAAGAATAAACTTCCTTAGTGATGAGTGCCAGTGCAATAGCTAAGATTGCAGGCACTAAAGCCCAAAATGTACCTGTCATTTTATATTCCTTTTATTTTAGTTTTTTAGTTTCTTAAAATCTGTATTAAGAGGGTCTGTTACGCCTTCTTTTTCAAGTTTTTCTAATACTTTGATGAGATATTCGATAACATCAAGTAAGCCGGCTGCTGTATAGGTTCTGATTTTTTTTAATGAATCAATAGCCTCACGATTTGTCATAAAATCCTCCTTATTTTTTTTTTGATATTATGATAATAGTAAAATTATAACATAGAAATTGGTGAATGAAAAATCAATTTTGAAGGAATATTGAAAGAGATTTGAATGATTTCTGAAATAACATTAATCATTGAAAAAAGGGGAAAAATGAATTATACTATACGAAAAATGGGTGGCACAAATTGTGCCGGGGGAAAATAAATGGCAGTAAAAAAAGAAGCAGCTCCCGCTGTTTACGATGAAAGTTCCATTCAGCATCTTGAAGGATTGGAGCATATACGCTTACGTCCTGGAATGTATATCGGTTCTCTTGGTGACGGTTCAAATGAAAATGATGGTATCTATATTCTCTTAAAAGAAGGAATTGATAACTCTGTTGATGAGTTTTCTCAGGGCTTTGGTAAAAAAATCGATATAGAAATTAAAGACGGACGTGTAAAAATTCGCGATTACGGACGTGGTATTCCTCTTGGAAAACTGGAAGATTGTGTTTCCAATGTAAATACTGGTGCAAAATATAACAGCTCTGTATTCAAGCAGGCAATTGGTATGAATGGTGTTGGTATTAAAGCTACTAATGCACTTTCTTCATATTTCCGTGCTGCTTCTATCCGTGATGGAAAGATGGCTGTTGTTGAGTTTAAAAAAGGTGAAAAAATCAAATCAGCTACAGGGAATGCAAAACCAGGCGCTCAAAACGGAACTTACCTTGAGTTTGAACCAGATGCAGAATTGTTCGGTAAATATTCATTCAATATGGAATATATTGAAAAACGTCTCTGGAACTATGCCTATCTTAATCCGGGCTTAAAGCTTAAATGTAATGGCAAAGAATACATAAGCGAAAACGGAATTGAAGACCTGCTTCTTAATGAAATGGGCGGAAAAAACAAAGCTTTGTATCCTCTCTTGAATTATAAAGGAAAGAATCTTCAGTTTGTATTAACTCATACGGCAAGTCTTGATAAATATGTTTATTCTTTTGTAAACGGTCAGAGTACAGAAGATGGTGGAACTCATGTGACCGCGTTTTTGGATGGCTTTGCAAAAGGTATCAATGAATATTTTAAGAAGGATTATGATATAAAGGATGTTACAGCCGGTCTGATTGTTGCATTAAAAATCGGACTTGATAATCCTATGTTTACCTCTCAGACAAAAAATAAACTTGGAAACGTAGAAATCCGTGCTCCTATCATTAAGGAAGTTCAACTGGCTGTTGATGACTGGCTCCGACATAATCCTGATGTTGCTGGTGGTCTTGAAGATAAAATTATAAAAAATCAGAAGGCCAGGGCAGAAATAAATAGCGTTACCGAAAAACAGGTTCGTGAAGCCGCTAAATCGGTAATGCTTAAGATTCCAAAATTAAAGGACTGCCGCTATCATCTTCAGGATGGAAAGAAGGGTGAAAACTCCATGATTTTCATTACTGAGGGAGATTCAGCTACTGGTTCCATGGTAGGAAGTCGTGATGTTTCTTATCAGGCAATTTTCAGTCTTAAGGGAAAGCCGGAGAATATGTACGGACGTAAAAAATCCGCCCTTTTTGAAAATGAAGAATTAAAAAATCTTACTTTCAGTCTGGGCTTGCAGAAAGATATTGAAGGTTTACGCTACGATAAAATCATCATTGCAACCGATGCCGATAACGACGGTTATCATATCCGAAACCTTGTAATGACATATCTTCTCCTTTATTTTGAAGAACTTGTTCTTACCGGTCATGTATTTATTCTTGAAACTCCGCTTTTCCGTGTGCGCAATAAGTCAAAAACCGTTTACTGCTACAGCGAAGAAAGTCGTGATAAGGAAATAAAAAAACTGGGACGAGGTGTAGAAGTAACTCGATTCAAGGGATTGGGAGAAATCAGTCCTTCTGAGTTCGGTCAGTTTATTTTCCCAAGAAAAGAAGGGGAAAGCGAAGATAAAGGAATGCATCTTACACCGGTTACTATTCAGGCTCTTAAAAATGTGCCGGAAGTTCTTAAGTTCTATATGGGAAAAAATACCCCTGAACGCCGCGACTTTATCGTTCATCACCTTGCAAGCGAAATTGATGCATAAGGCAAGAGACATAGTGCAAGAGGCAGTAGTCTAATCTCATTTTTTGTAATATAATAGTGCTTTCATAAAAAGTATTTAGCGAGGTTCTGTTATGGATTTGAAAGGACGCAATTTTCTGACACTTAAAGATTTTTCGGCAGAAGAAATTATCGGTCTGCTTGATTTGGCAGAGGATTTAAAAGCAAAAAAGAAACACGGTATTCCTGTTGATATTCACAGAGGAAAAAATATTGCCCTCATTTTTGAAAAGACAAGTACCCGCACCCGTTGTGCTTTTGAAGTTGCTGCTCATGATCTTGGAATATGCACGACTTATCTGGCTGAAGGTTCACAGATTGGAAAAAAGGAAAGTATTGCTGATACTGCACGCGTTCTTGGCAGAATGTTTGATGGAATAGAGTACAGAGGTTTTGAACAGTCTCTTGTTGAAGATTTGGCTAAATATTCTGGTGTAGTTGTCTGGAATGGTCTTACCAATGAATATCACCCGACTCAAATGCTTGCCGATATGCTTACAATCCGTGAGCACTATGGAAAACTTAAAGGTTTAAAACTCGTTTATTACGGAGATGCCCGCTACAACATTGGAAATTCACTTTGTATTGTTTGTTCAAAGTTAGGCTTGAATCTTACCTTGTGTGCTCCTGCTAAATATTTCCCAGCTGCTTCTCTTATTGAGGAATGTGGCAAATGGTGCAAAGAAAGCGGTGGTTCAATCACTCTGGAATCTGATATTGATAAGGCTACTTCTGGAGCTGATATTCTTTACACCGATGTTTGGGTAAGTATGGGAGAACCAGATGAAGTATGGGCAGAAAGAATTGCCGATTTAAAACCTTATCAGGTAAATAAAGAAGTTTTGAATAAAGCAAAGCCGACTGCAATTTTCATGCATGATTTGCCTTCTTTCCATGATTTAAATACTAAGATTGGAAAAGAGATTTGTGAAAAGTTTGGTCTTACTGCGATGGAAGTTACAGACGATGTTTTTGAAAGCAGTCAATCTGTGGTTTTTGATGAGGCTGAAAACCGTATGCATACAATAAAGGCAGTTATCGCTGCAACATTGGGCAACAATTTTTAGGAGATTTTTATGAATGCAATTATTACTGTAGTAGGTTCAGATAAAGTTGGTATTATAGCAAAGGTTTCTGCTTTTCTTTCAGAGCATAAAATTAACATTGCAGATATTACCCAGACTATTCTTTCGGGCAATTTTGTTATGATGATGATGGTAGAAATGGACAGCAGCGATATTTCTGTTGATGAAATGCGTACCTCTATGAATACCCTGGCCACCGAAATGGGCGTAGAAATCAACATCATGAGTGAAAAAGTTTTTTCCGCAATGCACAGGGTATAACAGTTTTTACGTCAGTAAAAACTGTAAGCGGCGGAATAACAATGGAAGTTATAAATGCAAGTGTCACCGCCGCCAGCTATGCACCGAGTATAAGTGCCGTTAGAACGTTATTATTTCTTCATAAACTTGAATCGCAAACTGGTCTGTCATTCCTGAAATGTATTCAATAATGCATTTAGTATAGGATTCATTGTCGTTTACGTCAAAAATCTGCGGTGTGTCATAATGAAGAACCGGCTTGCGGTCTACAAAGGCTCGTTTTTCCATTGAATAGGGCCTGTAGTTTGAGTATCGTATCAGCCAGTCTTCAAAAGTGCTTCCCAGCTTTGGATAAAGTTTTAAAACCTGGGTAACTCTGCCGGTCTTTGCATAAGCCTGAGTTTTCTGCAGGGTTCTGAATAAGGTTCTTATAATGTTTTCTGCATAAATTGCAAATTCCTTTAAGCGCCAGTGATTGTAGATGTTTGCAAAACTGAATTTTTTAAGTTCAATCAAAAAATTAAAGTATTCTTTTGAAAAACAAAGTCCTTTTTCCGGAGAACTCTGTTCGCATAAATCAACTATCAAATCATTTATAAGAACGGTGGTATTAACTGCCTTACCGCTTCTTAAAGCATGAGCTCCTTTTTTTTCAAAACCCAGAGTTGAACCGACAATTTCGCGCAGCTGACGGTAAGAGGCCATATCAAGAATATGATAGGTACGGGCATCTTCAATGTCACGACCAAGAAAAGCAATTTTATCAGCAACTTTTACAACACAACCTTCCCAGGTATAGGGCTGAACAAATCCTGGTCTTTTAATTGAATATAAATCTATGGCCTCGTTTCTTGGCTTTATTCCCTGCTGATCAATTTCTCCACAATGGCAGATAAGTCCATCTCTAACCCCATAGGTTAAATTTAATGTACGCTGAATACCATTTGGATCTGGAAGGGTTTCTATATAATC
>JAILQA010000157.1 GCA_024699205.1 Treponema sp.
ATGTAAACTTTAGTTATGAAGAAGATAATCCTGTTTTGAAGGATGTAGATTTTACAATTACTCCTGGAACTTCCGTTGCAATTGTAGGTCCTACAGGGGCTGGAAAAACTACAATCGTAAATCTTTTAAGCAGGTTTTATAATCCTAATGAAGGAAGGATTTTAATTGACGGTATAGATATTCAAAATCTGAAAATAAAATCTATTCGCAAGCAAGTAGGTGTAATGCTGCAGGATAGTTTTTTGTTCAGCGGAACGATTATGGAAAATATCCGTTATGGACGTCTTGATGCAAGTGATGAAGAATGCATGCAGGCCGCAAAAACTGTTCAGGCTCATGACTTTATTATGGTTTTCCCTGATGGATATAACACAAAACTTACGGCCAACGGAGGCGGTTTGAGTCAGGGGCAGAAGCAGCTTATTTCTTTTGCCCGTGTCCTTTTGAGTAATCCTCGCATTCTTATTCTGGATGAGGCAACTTCTTCTGTCGATACACAGACAGAAAAAGCCCTTCAGAAAGGTCTGGATGAACTGCTGAAGGGAAGAACAAGCTTTATTATTGCCCATCGACTTTCAACAATCCGCAATTCTGATATTATTTTTTATGTAGATCACGGTCAGATTGTAGAGCAGGGAAATCATGTATCTTTGCTTGCTCAAAACGGTTATTATGCGGCAATGATTAGGAATAATGAATAATTAATAATGCTGAATGTATAATTCATAATTGGCTGCCGAATTATTTTATGTCGATTTTATGTATTCTTTTTATCTTACATTTGTGCTACTATATAGAATATGAAATTGAATAATGTGCGGGCAAATGCTTATGAACAGGCAAAACAGTCTTCCGCAAAGGCAGAACCAGAAAAGTCTGCTTCAAAAAAAACTCTTGCGGATAACTCATTATTAAAAGTTCCTGCTGTGGAACAGTCACCTGATGGAAAAGATTCTGTTTATCGTCGTGTAGCAAAGTTCCTTTTAATAATCGGCGAAAACGAAGCCGCAAAAATACTTCCTCATCTTTCTGACAAGCAGATTGAAAAAATCGTACCTGAAATTGCTTCAATCAGATCTGTAGGTAAAGAAGAATCTGCGCAGATTCTGGAAGAGTTTCAGGATTTGCTTGAAAATGCACGTCAATCCAGTGGAGTAGAAGCCGCTCGTGAAATGCTCACAAAAGCCTATGGAAAAAACAAGGCGGAAGAGTTATTAAAAAAGACTGTTTCAATGGAAGGAAAAAAGCCCTTTGAATATTTTAATGATGCAGACTGTGAGCGTGTTTATCTTCTTTTAAAAGATGAAAATGTAGGTATAAAATCTCTGGTTCTTTCTTATCTTGAACCTAAAAAAGCTGCCGGAATAATAAATCTCATGGAAGAAGATGAAAAAAAGGATGTTGTACTTAGACTTGCAAAAATGGCTCCTATTTCTCCAGAAGTTTTACAGCGTGTTGATAAAGCAATGTATGAAAAATCCTTAAATCAAACAAGCGAAAAGGCAGAACATATTGACGGTCGCAATGCACTTGCACAGATTCTTAAAAAGATGGATTTTACCGCAGAAAACGGTATTCTTAAGACGCTTTCACAGGATAATCCAGAGCTTGGGCAGGAATTGCGGGAACGCTTATTTACTCAGGATGATATTCTTCATGCAGATGACCGTTTTATTCAGAAAAAGCTGCGCGAAATGGACGATAAAAATATCTGTTACCTGCTGACGGGTAAAACTGATGATTTCAGAGCAAAAATTCTTTCTAATGTCTCTTCTGGTCGACGAGCTCAAATTATAGAACAGGAAGAAATTTTACGGCCTTTTAGAAAAGTTGATTGTGATGCCGTTACTTCACATTTTTATGCAGAATTGCGTCAGGCTTACGAAGATGGAAGTCTGATGATTATTGGCAATGATGACGAGTATATAGATTAATACAATTTTTTCAGATATCGACAAAAATCTTCTGTGTTATACTTAAAAGCACAGGAGATTTTTTTTATGTCTTTATTCAAAAATTTTAAATCAGTTACTTATTGTGTTGCTCAGTGGGCAGATAGAATTAGTGAAGAAGAGCTGCGTAAAGAAGCAGACTGGCTTCAAAAATATGTAGGAATAGATAAAGTCTATCTTGAAACTTTTAGAGGCCTACTGGCCAGAAAAGAACAGATAGAAATGATTAAAAAAGTTCTTGGTGAATATGGAATTGAAGTTTCCGGGGGAATCACAACCGTTTCTCCAGATTTGAATGATTCTGACCAAAAAAGACAACGCCTTTTTGAAACCATGTGTTACTGCAACGAAGCAATGCGCAATAAATTAAAAGAAGTCAGCGAGTATACAGCCTCACTTTTTGATGAGTTTATTATTGACGACTTTTTCTTTACCCAGTGCATGTGTGAAGACTGTATTCGTGAAAAGGGAAAACTCTCCTGGGAAGAGTTCAGACTGGCAAAAATGCAGGAAGTTTCGGAAAATCTGATTATCAAGCCTGCAAAAAAAATAAATCCTAAAATCAACATAATCATAAAATATCCAAATTGGCGCGAAAGCTATCAGGAAACTGGATATAATCCTCAACAGCAGAGAAAGATTTTTGATGCAATTTATACTGGAACCGAAACCCGCCACGGTGCTCTCCAGGACCAGCATTTGCCACGCTATTTAAGCTATTCTCTTGTTCGCTGGATGGATAATGTTCTTCCTGGTAAAAATGGTGGCGGCTGGTTTGATCCTTTTGAGTGTGACAGAATTGATACTTATCTTGAACAGGCCTATCTTACAGCCTTTGCAAAAGCAAAAGAAATAATGATGTTCTGCTGGCCTGCAATCTACAATAATAAAAGGGCAACTCCTCTGGGCTTTATGTATCAAAAACTTGATAAAATTATGGGAAACTGCGGAAATCCACAGGGACTTCCTGTTTATATTCCTTTTAATTCTCAGGGAGATGACCATATAGAAGATTATCTGGGAATGATAGGTATTCCTATGGAACCAAGTCCTGATTTCCCTGAATACAATGAAAAAACTTCTTCTCTACTAGTTACCGCTGCTTCCTTAAAGGATAGTCAGATTGTGGATAAAATAAAGGCTTTTGTACAAGCGGGTGGAAAAGTTATTGCAACTTCAGGCTTTATGATTGGCGCTTTGAAACAATATCCGGAAATCACAGATTTAACTTCCATAAGATATACAGACCGCCGGCTTGAAGCCGATGAGTTCCAATACACCGTATCAGGTCTTTATGGTAGAAATTATGTAAAATCTCACGAGACTATCAGTTTCCCGATTCTTGAGCACAGAAACAATGCAAGTTGGTCAATTGCAAATGCAGGCCATGGTGAATACCATGAAAGCATAATAATGTATGATACTTACGGAAAAGGAAAGTTTGAGGTAATCAATCTTCCTGATATGCCTTCCCGCATACGCGATTTACCTGCCGAACTTCTGACAGCCTTGCGCTATGAACTTATTGGAAATGGAAAAATCTGGATGGATTGTGGTTATGGCGCTTCTTTATTTACCTACGACAATGACACTTTTGGCGTTTATTGTTATACTAATGACGGATGCGTTCCATTGGATTTTAATATTCATATCAAGGGTGAAAATATAAAATTAAGCTGTATTTTTGACAGTGATGAAAAACCAATGTTCTTGCCATCCGAAATCCAACCTGCGTATGTAAGTGCTCTGGATATGAAAGGAGAAGAAAAACAATCTGTTTTCCATGGCAGAATCATACCGGGAGATTTCCAATTCTTTAAAATTGCTGGTGCATGATGTTTGATTTTCTTAATAAAGATAACCTCGGAAAAGATTATAAAGGTTTTATTCTTTTAAGTATTGATGATTTGCCGGATTATAAAGCAAAAGCCCTTTTTCTCCGGCATAAAAAAACTGGACTAGAAGTTTACCATATTCTTGCTGATGACAAGGAAAACACTTTTGCCTTTGCATTTAGAACTGTAGCAAAAGATTCAAAAGGCTGTGCTCATATCATGGAGCATTCCACTTTATGCGGTTCAGAAAAATATCCCTTAAAAGAGCCTTTTACTACGCTTGCAGGACAAAGTTTAAATACCTTTTTGAATGCAATGACCTATCCTGATAAAACCGTTTATCCAGGATCTTCTGTCGTAAAAGCTGATTATTTTACAATAATGGATGTTTATGCTGATGCCGTATTTTTTCCTAAATTGGATTATGAAACTTTTATTCAGGAAGGTCACAGACTTGAGATGGATGAAAAGGGCAAATTGTCAATTCAGGGTGTTGTCTATAATGAAATGAAGGGAAATTATTCTTCTTTTATAGATGTTGCTGTGGATGAACAGATAAAAGTCATGTATCCGGACAGTTTTCCTGCTTTCGATTCAGGTGGAGATCCTCTTGTAATTCCGACTTTAACTTATCAGGAGTTTCTGGATTTTCATCAAAAGTTTTATAATCCTGATAACTGTCTTCTTTATTTGTATGGAAATATTCCTACTGCTGAACAACTGGATTATCTCGATGAGCATTTTATAGCCCGCCTTGAAAAAAAATATAAGTGCACTAAAGAAATTGAAAATGCTTATTCCGAAACTCCTCTTGTAAAGGAAGAAATAAAGGAACTTCAGAAATTAAATCTGATTAAAGAATCAACAGAAATAAAAGCTTATGCTCCTGAAACAGGGGCAACTGGTTCGATTGTTGCAATTAACTGGTATTCCGGAAAAGCAGATATCGAAAAATATTATCTTTCTGAAGTTCTTTGTGGAAATGACAGTTCACCACTTTCAAAACGCCTTAAAGATTCCAAACTTGGAGATGATTTGTCTCCTATCTGGAATAATTTTGGTCAGATGCAGGAAGAGTTTTTCTGTTATGGTTTGAGTGGAGTTAAAAAGGGTGATGAAAAGAAAGTTTTTGATTTAGTTCAGAAATCTCTAAAAGAAATCTACGAAGAAGGTATTTCAGAAGAAGATATAGACTCTGCTGTAATGGGAATTGATTTTTCTTTAAGGGAAGTAACCCGCTATTGGGGGCCATATTCTCTTGTAATTATGGAAAAAGTTTTGAAGGGCTGGAATTATGGTAAGCCTTGCTGGGATCAACTTTCGCCGATTACAAGTTTTGAAAAGGTAAAGGAAAAAATCAAAGCAGATAAGGATTATACAAAAAATCTTATCAAAAAATATTTTCTTGATAATGATGTAACAGTTAAAATTATTGTTGAACCTTCGGATCAATATTTTGAAGAACGTACAAAAATTGAAAAGGAACTTATTACAGGGCTCGAAAAAAATCTTGATAAAGTTCAGCTAAAAAGAGATCTGGACTTGCTTCATCAGGCACAACAGCATATTGAAACGCCAGAAGAAACTTCCTGTATTCCTCATACAAAAATCTCGGAATTGGACCGAAATATAGACCTTATAAAAACTGAGCTTTCTTTTGTAAAGGGCAGTGATGGCTCTGGGGTTCCTTTGTTTATCAACAAAGAACAGACTAACGGCATTTTTTATATGGATGTTATGTTTCCTTTTGATGGACTTGAACCAAAGTATTACCGTGATATTCCGACACTTTCAAATATTATTACAAATATGGGATGGAATAATAAATCCTGGGATGATTGTATTTCTGAAAGCGCCTGTGTTATGGGGGATGTTTGGGGACGAACTTATTGTTCTTCAGTTTCTGATTCTCAAGATTGCAAAGATTTTGCTGCAAAATATAAGGATTATAATTTTATCGACAGACAATGGATTGGACTTACCTGCAAGGCTCTAAGCGAAAATGCCGAAAAATCATTGGCTCTTTTGTCAGAAATTATTTCTAAAATGAGTTTTGATGATAATCAACGTTTTGAATCTTTACTTCAGGAAATAAAGGCTGATAAAAAATCTTCTCTGGTTCAGAGCGGCAGAGATTATGCCTTAAAACGCGCTCGTGCTACTCTTTCTAAATCCCTTGCCTTGAATGAAATTATGTGGGGAATTACGCAATATAAAACTGTTTCTTCCTACCACAAAAAAGATATTCCTCAATTACTGCAGACTTTTAAGAAATTGTATTATGAGTGCATAAAGCAGGGAGCTGTTCTTCATATAACTGCTGACGAAGATTCTATAAATAAAATTATTCCTTTGCTTGAAAGTTTTGTTCAAAAAACTGGAATCACAAGTGTAAAAACTAAAAAAGAATATACGCTGGATGATTATCTTTCTCAAATCTACAAGGTAGAAAATATTAAGGATGAAATGAGCTGTGAAGCAATTAAACTTAATTCCCAGACGGGATATGCGGCTGTAGTTTCTCCAGCCTGCGAATATTTGACAAAAGAAGCTTCTGCAGAAAATGTTTTTTCTACCTGGCTTAATACTCATACTTTATGGGATAAAATCAGAACAAGTGGTGGTGCTTACGGGGCAAATGCCTGGATAGACAGTATTTCAAGATATTTTGGAATGTGTACTTATAGGGATCCAGCTCCTGTTCAGTCGGTAAAAGTTTATCTTGACTCTTTAAAAGAACTTTCGGAATATGATTTTGACCCGCATGATATTGAGCGTACTATTGTATCAATCTATGGAAATGCAATTTGTCCTGCGGCACCAAAAGATAGGGGCGAAAAAGGTTTCTGGGGAATGCTGTTTGCAAATCCTCAGGATTTCAAATTGAAACTTATTGATAATCTTTTTGCTGTTACGCCGGAAGATGTAAAAAAAGCAGCATTGAGAATCTATAATCAGACTCAAAAAATGTGTAAAAAGGCCGTTTTCTGCGATAAATCTACTTCTACAGATGATTTAGGCCTTAATGGAACTATAACTTTATAAGATGAATGTAAATTTTTATGGAAATATTCTGGCAATACTGATATAATGGACTATATTCTACAG
>JAILQA010000308.1 GCA_024699205.1 Treponema sp.
CATTATGGCGCATTCGGTAAATTACTATATCACAACCTACTCAAAAATCTGGCGAGATGTAAAAAATCTTATTTCAGAACCAGACCTTGCATTTGCAAATATTGAAGCACCAATCGATACAACTAAAGATGCTTCTTCATATCCTAATTTCAATATGACACAAAAATATGTACAGGCCGCAGTAGATGCTGGCTTTGATGTATTTTCACTCTGCAATAATCACTCGAATGACCAGTATAAAAACGGCATTCTTGAAACAATAAAAACCACAAAAGCAATCACACAGGACACACTGGACCAGACCGGCCACCAGGTTTATTTTTCAGGTCTCAAAGATTCTCCGGAAGCGTCCCTAACCTATAATTATTTTGAATCCAACTACTGGAAAATTCTTTTCCTTCCTATTACAGAATTATTAAACAGGCCGGACGCCTCTGGTTATATCAATTATATAAAACCGGATGATGATTCACGTCTTGCTTTTCAACAAACTGTGAAAGAACTTCGTGCGAAAAATCCTTGTGATTTATTTGTAATTTCCGTTCACACAAGCGAGCCGGAATATACACGAGCCATCACAGATAAACAGAATGAATTTTATATGAATCTTCTGAATTCAGGAGCTGATGTAGTTTGGGCAAACCATGCTCACATCATCAAAGACAGAAAAATCGTAGTAAACACAAAGACCGGCTGCGACAAGCTGATTATGTACGCAAACGGAAACACAATCAGCGGACAGCGAACAAAACCTGAACTCACTTCAAAAAATCCGAACGGAGAACGAGACAACACCGGCGACGGACTTTTTTATAAAGTAACTTTCCACAAAGAAAAAGACGGTTCCATCAAAATCAAAAAATGTGAACCTCAATTTATAACAACCTACATTAACACCGCAAACGAGTACGTAATAAAACCTCTTAATCAGGATTTTGTAGATTACCTCAACGACGTTCCACGCACAAACTGGGCAAAATATATAGAACGCCGCATTAAAATCAATAAGGAAGCAACAAAGGATTTAATAGAATGGCAATAGATTATAAGTCACTTCCAGTTTACGAACAGAAACAGAAAATCTTAGACTGCCTCGAAAACAATCAGGTAGTAATTGTAGAAAGCCCTACAGGTTCTGGAAAAACAACTCAGATTCCAGTCATACTTTACGAAGCAGGCTATGCAACAAACGGAATGATTGGCGTAACTCAGCCACGCCGCATCGCTGCCCTCAGCGTAAGCGAATTTATTTCAAAGCAGCTGGGCACCACTTACCCAGGCCTTGTTGGCTACAAAATGCGTTTTGAAGATTACACAAATCAGGATACACGAATCAAAATTATGACAGACGGTATTCTTCTACAGGAAATGAAGCTCGACCCGTGGCTTTCAAAGTACAGCGTTCTTATGATTGATGAAGCTCACGAACGAAGCTTAAACATTGACTTTGTTCTTGGACTTGTAAAACGAATTTTACGAGAGCGCAGCGACTTCCGCGTTATTGTCAGCTCGGCAACAATGAACACACAATCTTTCAGCGAGTATTTTGATAACGCGCCAATCGTTTCAATTGATACTGTTACCTACCCGGTTGCTCTTGTTTACGACCCGGTTCCAGGCGGCAGTACCACAACAACTGACTCCGGCTGCGACCAGATTCTCACAAAGATTTATAACACTGTAGACCGCGTTCTGGACAACGATGAAGACGGCGCAATTCTTATCTTCCTTCCTGGTGAAAAAATCATTAAGGATTGTATGGATAAACTCTACTACTCGCCTATTGGCCGAAAACTTCATATTCTGCCATTGTACGGACGCCTTCCAAAAGAAGAACAGGAACGAGTTTTTGAAAAGGCGCCGGAAGGAAAGCGAAAAGTTGTAATTTCTACTAACATTGCAGAGACCTCGGTTACTATCAGCGACGTAACTACAGTTATTGATTCAGGCCTTTGCAAGCTGAACTTTTACAATCCGAAAAACTTTACTTCAAGTCTTATTGAATCTCCTGTTTCACGTGCTTCCTGCAACCAGAGAAAAGGACGTGCCGGCCGTACTCAGCCTGGTACCTGTTACCGCCTTTATTCACGCAAAGATTTTGAACTCCGTCCGGAATACACAACAGAAGAGATTTACCGTACAGACCTAAGCGAAGTTGTTCTTCGTATGAGTGAGCTCGGCATTACAGATTTCTACGATTTTGATTTTATTGCAAACCCTGGCCGCGAAGGAATTATTGGTGCGGTTGATACTCTGCACATTCTTGGCGCCCTTGAAGAGGACAACACTCTTTCAAGTATTGGTCAGATGATGGTTAAGTTCCCGCTGGAGCCGCGCATCAGCCGTATTATTGTCGAAGCAATTATGCGATTTCCTGACGTACTTGATAAGGCACTTATTGCAGCTTCTTTCCTTTCTGCGAACTCGCCTTTTGTTTTGCCTCCAAATGAAGAGATGGAAGCCCGCAAGGCGCATCACCGCTTTCAGGACATTCAGGGCGACTTCTGTACCTACCTCAATATTCTCAAGGCCTTTAAGGACACAGATAACCGCGAAAAGTTCTGCAAGAAAAATTATCTTGATGAACGCGTAATGGCCGAAATCGAAAATATCAACGAACAGCTTATAGAAATCGTAAGTGAAAAAATGGGCATTCCTGTTGTTGAGGGAAAAGGCAGCATGCAGGATTATCTTTGCTGTATTGCAGCCGGAATGATGCAGTTTGTATGTATACGAACCGGCCGCGAAAGTTACCGCTCGCTCACCGCTGACCATATTTCAATTCACCCTGGAAGCGTAATGTTTAAGAAAGACCCGGTATTTATTGTTGCAGGAGAAATCATCCGCACAAGCCGTATTTTTGCTTCAAGTGTTTCGCCTCTTACCCGCCCTATGCTCGACATTATTAATCCTGATTTGTTTGAGCGTCTCATGGCCTGTAAAAAAGAACGCGACAGTTCCCGCGAAGCCCGTATTCTTGAACAGGAACGAAACCGCAACGCTAAGGCACTTCGCCGCCAGGAAGCAGAACAGCAGAGAAAGAAAGGTAAAAAAGGAAAAAATGCAGACGCTTCAAGCGAAGAGGCAGTTCCAGAGGATGCACTTTCACTCGGTGGATTCCTCTTCCCTACAAAGAAAATCAAGGGAAAGAAAACAGCCCTTCTTCCACTCGAACAGCTTCTTGAAGCACTTAAGGTTGAAAAGAATAAAAACAAGCTGAATAACGCCGGCCAGATGAAAGGCTCTGTCATCACAAGTGACAGCGGTTCAATGCTCAACGGCGAAAAGCTTTCTTTGATTTTTGATATTGCAAAAGTAGTTGAACTTCGTCCGGTTCCAGAAAAAAAATGGAACCGCCATATGAACGTAAATGTAAATGATCCTATTCAAAAAGAACAGCTGATTGATTCTCTCTGCTTTATTTTACGTACAGCAATTGCAAAACAGAAAGGCCGTGAATATGGCTTTATCACACTGTACAATAATGGCAACGGAAGTTACTGGTTTAAGGTTTCAAGAGGATTTTCAACAGCGCTTATGGAAAGTCATTCAAGTCTTGAAACTCTGATTGAAGAAAACGTTGAGTTCAGTAAGGAAGAAGAAGGTGCAATTAATAAGGCACTGGCATTAGTTAATAGTCTCTACAAATAAAACGGTGGTTTCGACAGACTCACCCACCGTATTAATTATTACTATTTTCTATTTTGCATCAGTTGTCTCATCTTCGATCTTAAGCATTGACTTTATTCTGTTTTTTACACCAGAATTAGCTTTTTTGTCTGCATAAATGGCACGCATTGTTGTTTCTGCAGACGAAAACTTATTCATCTTATACATATCAAGGCCAAGACTCTGAGTTGTAGAATCCTTTGAACCAAGATATTTCAGGCAGATATCGCTGTAGTTTTTGTTTTCATATTTAGCAAGTTCTTTTCCAATTGCATAACGCAAATCTTTGCGCTTATCATCATTAAGACATTCTTCTGCAAGGGCAAGAATTTCTTTTTCGCCGGCATGACCTTCCTTTAGTAAAACCTCAACAATTTTTTTCTTAGTTGAATCTCCAACCTTTTTTTCCTGGAGCTGATTTACAAGGAACTCATTTGCATCTTTTGCATCAAGAGCGGCAAGTGTTGAATAGGCTTCGTCTTTAATTACCTTTTCGCTGTCATTTTTTGCGCGATAAATAAGATACTGAACTGCATCTTTCATATTATTTTGTTTTGCAGTTTTAATAGCCTCCTGCCGTACACGCCAGTGCTCATCGCGGATCCCCTGAATTACAGTTTCCTGAGCTTCCACTACATCCGGGAAATGAGAAAGCCCTTTAATTACATACTGACGAAGGTTTGGATCATTTTCTGCAAAAAGTTCTACAAGAACCGGAACAGATTCCTTTTTCTCCATAAGACCAAGAGCTTCTGCCGCATACATTCTTACGTAAAGATTTTCATCTTCATCTTCTGCAACTTCCACAACTTTTTCCCAGGTCTGAACGGCATGCATTTTACCGCAAGTACGCATAAGGGTCTGGCGCTGAGCATCACTCAAATCTTCGCGTTCAAGATATTCAACAAGGAACATTGCTTCTTTCGGACCGCCAATCTCACCAATGGCAGCAATTGCATCATTAAAGTAAGATTCATTTTCACTTTCAATCAAAGAAAGGATTGCAGGAATTGCTTCTTTTGTTTTTACCGCAGCTACATACTGAAAGCAGGCCTTTACAAGGTCAGTTTTTTCCTCGTAAGGATCGTTCAAAGTTTCAACAGCGTAATCTTCAAGACAAGGATCTTCAAGCTTGTTGAAATAATTCAAAACCTTCTGCTTAATTGTTGTATTTTTTGTTACCTGAAAAACATCATAAATTTCTTCAGTAAAACGAGGGTCATCATTTTTTATAAGTTCATCAATCAGAGTTGAAATTTCAGAAGGAATTCCGTATTTAATTGTGTTTGATTTGTTTTCGTAATCCTTTTCCGACTCATCTTTTTCACCAGCTTTTTCTGCCTTTTCTTTATCTATAGGCTTTGGGCGTTTTGAATTCGGAACTTCAGATATTCCAGCTTTTGATGCAGATATAGTCTGATTTTCTTTTTCAGATTCCTCTTCCTGAGCAAAACATATATTAATAGAAAGTAATACAATTAAAAGAAGAAATATCTTTTTCATAAATCAACTCCTTTGAATGGATTGCTTCGAGCAAAGCGACCTA
>JAILQA010000400.1 GCA_024699205.1 Treponema sp.
TGATATATTTTCTCCAACGCCGGAGTGGTGGAATGGTAGACACGACAGACTCAAAATCTGTTGCGAGCAATCGTGTAAGAGTTCAAGTCTCTTCTCCGGTATCTAGGGACTTCTCTTTTAAGGGAAGTCTTTTTGTTTTAACCACACTTTTCATATAAGACCGACTGAACTCCGCTCGAGGACAAGCTCTCGCGCTCGCTCGATAAATCTCGCTCGAAGCCATTTTGTCGATGAACCTAAACAAACCGCTGACGCGCTTTGTTTTTAACGGTTCTTCGATTATAGGCTAGTTCAAGTCTCTTCTCCGGTAGATTTACGCTTTCCATTAGGGAAGCGTTTTTTATTTAACCATGGCGTTTTACTACCCCACCATATCAAACTCAGGGACCATGTTCACGCACAGCTTTCTATATTCCACAGCTTCAGCAAGATGATCCTTTTGAATAGTCTGGCTTCCTTCAATATCCGCAATCGTTCTTGCAACCTTCATGCAACCAGAAACAGCACGCGGAGAAAAACCATACCGCAAAACAGCATTATCCAAAACCCTTTGTGCGGAAGCAGACAATTCACAGAACTCCTGAACCTCATTAGGCAAAAGTTTTTCATTTCTAACTCCTTGTCTCTGGCGTTGAGTTTTTACAGCCCTCGCAATCCCTCGTCTAATTTCATCAGTAGAAATAAGCCTTTCTCTCTCCTCGGCAGGATTCTCTGATTCACTGTTATTTTCCACAAAAACTCTAAGTTCGATTCTATCCAGTAAAGGAGCTGAAAACTTTTTCCAATACTGATCAACCGATTTCAAACTGCATAAACAGATTTTTGATTTTGACCCATAATTACCGCACGGACACGGATTAACCGCCATCAGCAGCTGAAACTGCGCCGGATAACTCGTAGTCCGTCCAGCCCTGCACAAGGTAATACTTCCGCTTTCCAAAGGTACCCGTAACATCTGAAGAACCGACGACCTGAATTCCGCCGCCTCATCCAAAAATAAAACTCCATTATGAGCAAGAGAAATTTCTCCCGGCCTGCAGTTGATACCACCACCGCAAATTCCTTCTATCGAAGCCGTCTGATGCGGAATTCTAAAAGGCGGAATCCTCACAAGCGGTTCAGATGGTTTTATAAGACCAGCCAGAGACCAGATTCTCGTAACCGACTGAGCCTCCTCCAGCGTTAAAATAGGATTTATCGCAGGAAATTTTTGAATCGCCATTGTCTTCCCACAACCAGGAGCCCCAAGAGCAAGCAAATTGTGACCACCAGCCGCAGCAATCTGCAAAGCGCGAATCAGCTTATACTGCCCCTTCACCTCTGCAAATTCATAACCGGACGAAATCTCAGGAAAATAAATTCCATCATAATTCATGCATCCCGGAGGAAGATAATTCGTCTCCACACCGTCCGATAGTCCCCGCCCCTCGTAAAACGAATAATCCTGCAGCGCCCTAAAAGCATTTTCCAGAGAATCAGCACCGTAAACCTGAACTCCATTAATTTCACGAGCTTCATCCGCATTCTGAACAGGAACAATACAGCGCATAATTCCACTCGAAACCGCAGTCGATACCGCAGCATGAATCCCTTTCACCGGCCGGATTTTACCACTCAACTCAAGTTCTCCCATAACAAGAATCGGCTCAGCAATAAATTTTGCCGCTCCCAAAGCCTCAGCATTAGCAGCCAGAACCGCAAGAGCAATCGGCAAATCAAAACCAGCCCCTTCCTTTTTCAAGTCAGCAGGAGACAAACTAATCAAAACCCTCTCAGGCGGAAAATCAAAGCCGGAATTTCTAATTGCAGCCCTCATTCTCTCCCGAGATTCCTTGACAGTCCCATCCGCAAGTCCAACAATATCCACCGCCGGAATTCCACGCCGCAAATCCACTTCAACCGTCACAAGTGCACCTTCATACCCAAAGGGCGAAAACGAATAAATCTTCATAAAAAACTCCCATAAAACAAGTAAAACAAATTAAAATAAAATTTATTTTCTGCCTATTAATTAGTTTTTTTTTGAAGATTTCGGACCATTTTCCCCAAAAAAAATTGATTTTTTTATTTTTTTTTAAATTTGGGCAAAATCGCTCCCACAACTCACCTTCCGCAGCTTACCTACGGCCGGTCTGCCTCCGGCAGACTGCTACGCACTGCTCCACGTTCGGTGCCCATCCCTTCAATCACCAGTCGTAAAAATTGACAACAGTTAAAAAATGGGCTAAATTCTTCTTATACGAGCCGTTAAAAATGCAGACACAAGTTCAGGAAGAAAACAAAGATTATTTAACAACTCAAATAATTACCTACATCGGAAACAAACGCAGTCTTATTAAAAACATTGAAGAGGAAATTCTTTTAATAACAAAAGAACTGAATCAGCAGAAACTCGTATGTGCAGATATTTTTTCCGGCTCAGGAATCGTTGCTCGTATGCTTAAAAGATATTCCAGCAGGCTCATTGCCAACGATTTAGAAAATTATTCTTCCCTAATTAACAGCTGCTACCTCACAAACAAAAGAGACTATCCTCAAAATCTCTGCACTCAGCTTCTTGAACAAATCCAGAATGAATGCAATCAGAATAAATACGAAGGCATAATCACCCAAAACTATGCTGCAAAAGACGACAATAACATCCAGAAAGGTGAACGGGTTTTTTACACACATCAAAATGCCCTTCTTATAGATACCTACCGCACTCTTATCGATAAACTCATCACTCAGGAAGAATTGAAACGCTTTTTCCTCGCCCCCCTTATCACTCAGGCTTCAATCCATGTAAATACAAGCGGAGTTTTTAAGGGCTTTTACAAAGACAAAGAAACAGGAATAGGAAGTTTTGGTGCCAGCGGGAAAAATGCTCTTACACGAATCTTAGGAAAAATTGAGCTCACGCAACCAGTTTTCAGTAATTTTGAAAGTCAAGTTCAGATTTATCAGCAGGACGCTGTTGCACTTTCTCAAGAACTTAAGAATCTTGATATCGTCTATCTCGATCCACCCTACAATCAGCATCCTTACGGCTCAAATTATTTTATGCTCAATCTTATCCTTAAAAATAAAATTGATGTTCCAATCAGCAAAGTAAGCGGAATCACCCAGGACTGGAACCGTTCAGCTTTCAACAAGACAAGTCTCGCCCTAAAATCTCTTGAAAAAATTGTTGATTCCCTGGATTCAAAATACATAATTATTTCCTACAATTCAGAAGGCTTTATCACTTTTGAACAGATGACGCAAATGCTGCAAAAATACGGACAATTAAAAACCGTCGAAATTGATTACAACACCTTCAGAGGCAGCCGTAATCTTCAAAACCGCAGCATTTATGTTTCAGAATATCTTTTTGTATTAAAAAAATAAAAATCGGAGAATTAAAATGGCTTTTGCAATTCAATGGACAGACACAGCAGAAAAATATGATGATGATTCACTCTTAAAAGACTGTCACCTGCAAACACTATCCTCAGCAAAAGACCCCGACTCTCAGGAAAATCCAAATCTTTTTATTGAAGGCGACAATTATCCTGTTCTAAAGCTTCTCAAAAACGAATACGCCCAGAAAGTTGATATCATTTATATTGATCCGCCTTACAACACAGGCAATTCCTTTACGTATTCAGATAATTTTTCGAACAACGACGACCATCATTCCGCCTGGCTTAGTTTTATGAACCGCCGCTTACTTCTCGCCCGCGATTTTCTTTGTGATTCCGGCTGCATTTTTATAGCCATTGACCAGAGTGAACTCTATCAGCTTAAACTTTTGTGCGACATGATTTTTGGTGAAGATAATTTTGTAAACGATTTTATGTGGCTTCACGGAAAAGGCAAAAAAGATACCTGGTCTAGAACCTTACAACAGCATACGCTTTGTTATGCAAAAAATAAAAAAGATTTAAAACCTTTTGTAGAAAAAGAACTCACTTCCTGGGCAAAAACCAATGCCGATAATGATCCGCGCGGCAACTGGTTCAGCGGAAGCATAAGTTTTTCGGAAAAACGCTCCAATCCAAATCACAAAAATTATTATTCAATAAAATCACCTTCCGGAATTGAATGGACGCGCCAATGGATGGTAAGTCAGGAAGAAATGAAAAAACTGCTTTCCGAAAATAAAATCTATTTTGGTCCGGCTCCTGAGTACAAGGGCGTTCCGCGAGTTAAGATTTTTAATAATGAACAAACCGAAGTTATTCCCAAAAACATAATCGACTGCACGGATTCTACGCGTAAAGCTCAAAAAAAGCTGGATGAACTGCTCGGCTATAAAGATTCAAAAACTCATGCCTTTGATAATCCAAAACCTGTTGATTTGATTGAACATTTAATCGAAATCACTGACATGAAAAACGATGCTTTGATTATGGATTTTTTTGCCGGCAGCGGAACAACTTTTGAAGCAGTCTGTGCCCTGAATGCACGCTCTGGCGGAAAAAGAAAATGCATTTTAATTCAAAAACCCGAACTCATCCAAAATCAAACTGAGGAAAACACAACGCAAAATACGGATTTTAAAACCATTGCCGACATATGCCGCACCAGAATTGCAATCGTTGCCCAAAAGTATGATTCCAAAATCCAGATGAAAAAGTTTATGAATGAGTTTCGGATTTAATCATTCAATAGGAATCTATTTCATTACAACATCAAAGGCAACAATAGGGAAATAATAGTAACAAATCTTTTTTCCATCATCTTCAAATAGAGGAGATTTATTCTCATCCGCTAAAGCAAAATAAGAACATTCGCCGTAGATTTCCCCATCGATAGTTTCTTTCGTGAATTTATCTGAAATATTATAATCCTTAAAAGATTCATCTATTCCACCACCGCCCCACACACCACCGTGAAGACAAGTATTTTTTGTAACATTACCTGTTGCTTTTAAGAAATCCTCTCTAAAATCATCACCCCAAAAATGAATATAAAAGTAACCGTTATCTAAAAGTGCAGTTTTTCCTTCATCTGTAGAACCGTTGATAGATGTTCCATCAGCAAATTTTATTATTGGAAATTCCTTAAAACTTATGGTTTTGTTTGCTTTATTGAATTCAATTACGCCTTTCTGCTCAACTTTAACGTCTGAATTCATATCTAGGCTTTTCAAACTTTTCATATATTCATTATATCTTTCTGTATTTTCTGTTGCCGTTGTATACAAATGCAAAGGACCATCCGTATCTTCAACACCGCAACAAAAATAAACATTTACGGTACTTAAAGCACTTTCATCAAGTTTTATGGTTTCTTTGATTTCGAATTCTTCACCAGCTTTAATATCAGTTGCAATTGGTTTTATTTTCTTGCTTTCTGAAATAAGGTGTGTCCAGTCTCCAGTTTCACTTATATCAGCAACGAGCATATGAAGCTTTTTTATATCGCGATTACTTTTTCCTTTCCAGCAAAAAGTAACAGAATCTCCAGCTTTTGGAAGATTGTCATTAAAAAGGTATGTAATATTATATCTATCAGATTGACGATATGAATAAAATGATATTCCAAAGGTGTTGTAGTATAAAACAACATCATTTAACTGATTTGTAACATCTACTGTAAACTCATTATTATCTTCAACGTTTTGATCTGCACATCCAGCTAAACACATTACTACCAAAAGAATCATGATTCCTTTTAAAAATTTTTTCATTTTCTAACCTCCTAATCTCTACCATAAATAGTAAAGAAATAATTTAATAGTTTTATCCCCGCACAAAAACAGGAATCTTATTTAATGGCGCAGAAACATTTACTGTTGCACCGCTGTCATAAGCTTTTCCATAAACAAAACCAGTTTCTGTAATACCGTCCAATTCATACCACTTTTGACCAGTTGGAAGAATCGGAAGATAAACAGAACGTTCACGCTGGCCCAGATTTGTTACTGGGCAGACAAGAAGAGAATCTCCAAACATATATTCATCTTCAACTTCAACCGCAGCTTTATCATTGTAAAAATCATAGAACAACGGACGCATTACAGGTTCACCCTTTTCGTGGCACGCGGTCATAGTTTTCTTAATGTACGGTTTTAGAGACACACGCATTTGCAAAAGTGCTTTTAATATTTCATACACTTCTAGCGATTCGTTTCCCTCTTGAATATTTCCAAAGCTCCAGACTTCATTATCCTGACCGCTTTCCATCTGCTTAATCTGATGACCGCGAACTTCATGATAAGGCTTTTCCAGATTTTTGAAAGGAGGTCTTTCCCCATGAAGTCTCATTACAGGACAGAAAACAGCCCATTCAAACCAGCGGATAAGCAGCTCCTTAAAGCCGTCATCTTTTATATCGCCACCTAAAAATCCGCCAATATCAGTTGTCCACCAGGGGATTCCGGCAATATTCATACTCAAGCCCGCCTGAATCTGATTTTTCAGCGAGCGGAAATCTGAATGAACATCACCACTCCAGACAACAGTCCCGTACTTTTGAGAGCCAGCCCAGGCACAACGAACAAGACTAAGTGGATCTTCTACTCCTTCTGCCTTTAATCCCTCATAAAAGCCTTTGGCATAATAAAGAGGGTAAATATTGGAAGTTTCCATTGCTGGACCAATGTGATATTTATAATGCTCAAACTCATAAAGCCCGTACTCAGGTTCTGCTTCGTCTAACCAGAAAAGCTGTATTCCTTTTTTAAAGTAATTTTCCTTGCATTTTTTCCAGACATATTTTCTGGTTTCAGGATTGGTCGTGTCAAAAAATACAGTGTTACCCATCCAATCCATATTAAAGCCGTCCTTTTTATCAAAGCTGATTAAAAGTCCGTTTTGAGACATTTGGTCAAAGTTTTCGCTACGTTCATCAATTGTTGGCCAGACAGAAACCATAAGGCGTACACCAAGCTGGCTAAGTTCACGAACCATTGCTTCCGGATCCGGCCAGTCTTCCGGGTCAAACTTAAAGTCGCCCTGACAAGTCCAGTGGAAAAAATCAATTACAATAACATCGAGAGGAAGCTTGTGTTTGCGATATTCCCGAGCCACCTGAAGAACTTCCTCCTGATTTCGGTAACGCAATTTGCACTGCCAGAAGCCCATTGCAAAATCCGGCATCATGGGTGCACGCCCCGTAACTGCTGTATAATTTTCTTCTATTTCGGCAGGACTTCCGCAGGTTACCCAGTAATCAATTTTTTGGGTCTGGTCAGCAGTCCATACTGTACCGTTCGTTCCAAAAGCAGCGGTTCCAATCGCTGGATTATTCCATAAAAATCCGTAGCCACGGCTGGAAATTACAAAGGGAACAGAAGCCTGTGAGTTTTTCTGAGATAGCTCCCAGATGCCGCCTTTTTTATCCAGATGAGAATCCTGATACTGGCCCATTCCAAAAAACTTTTCGTCATCATAGGCTTCAAAACGGACGGTTGCACGCCAGTTGAAGGAAGCTGGGTTGGATTTTAATTCCCGGGCATTTGTATTTGTCGGCACACAAAAACGGTCTATTCTCCAGCGGTTTCGCCACTGTTCTTCAAAAAGAAGTTTCAGACCGTCTGAAGTAACAGCTTCAGCAGATGAAGCAGCATCGTCTGACAAAACAGCTTCGTCAGCTTCAATCTTTTTCCAGAAACTAATCCAGCCTTCATGATTTACCCGAACTTCAATTCGCCCGTTTTTTAAAACTGCTTCCTGTCCACTTGTTTGTGGAACGCCTTCAAAATGTTCCGCCCAGGGATAGGTTGTATCAATTTCGTTAATATTAATTTCACATTCGAGGGGTACGCTGCCAGCTAGTTCCATTTTCTTGTTTATACTGGTACTGGCAGCGTTAGCAGTTTCGCAAAACGAAACTGCAGACACGGGTTTCTCTCCTAATGCACAATCGTTTGAATCCATTTTTCTGTCGGCAGTCATTCTTACGCGGACAGAATCTTTTCCCCAGGCTTCAATCCAAACTGTTCCAAAATTATCTTTGATGATTAAGCGGTTATTTTCCTGAAAAAGCATTTTTCCCTTTTATCCTATTTTTCGTTTTTACTGTTTACTATTTTTTCGGCTGTTATTTTCAATCTCGTTTTTCTATGAAATTTCGAGTACGTTTGTAATTAGAATCCTTTACAATTCCTATTGAACCAATAATCACAAAACCAAAAGCAAGTCCAGCCTTTATGTTTGAAAACATTATTCCAAAAACAAGTCCCATAACCATTCCTATAAAAAGAAAAATTATTGTGTTTATTGGATAGTCGGCCCTAAAAGTGACTGTCCCATCAATATTTTCCTTTTTGTAGGAAAGATAATCAAAAATCTGCTGATACTGTTTGTTTTTTGGGAAGTTTGTCTGAAGTGAATAAACGTCTTTTTGTGAAAAAGCCCAGTGGCAAATGTAATAAAATATTAGTTCCAACTCGCCTGTGTCGCTTATTTCATCAAAATTGAAAGAAAGATTAACCCGACCACAATCCTGATTTCCTTCAAAATTAAAACTTGCGATTGCCTGGGTGTCGTTGGAGTTTTCTGTGGTACCAACTGTGGTACTATCTGTGGCATTTTTATCTGCTTTTTTCTTTAGCGGATAAATATTCCAGGGCAAGGTAAATAAGCCTTTAGAATTAGCAGTCGAAGTGATTTCAGGTGATTTGATAAGATAATTTTTAGTCTTAAAGATAACTCTGTTTTCTTTCATTTTACTCCCCATTTACATTTTTGAGTAATTTTACCATATCTTATCTGCACTTTCTACTTTTTTTATTGTTTTCGTCACAAGTCACGATACATGTTTTTAGAATACTAAAATAATTCTGGCTGAAATGGATTTGTGTCTGGAAATTCTTCAATCCACTTAAAGATAGAATCTGTTCCAAGCTGAATATGATGCCGGTGACAGAGCTGTACAAGGTATGTCATAAGTTCATGTTCGTGTGGACTTGAGCACATGTAGGAGTAGCCGAAAGTTTTCTGGTAGCGTTCCTTGATACCCAAAAAGCGTGTGTCTCTTGCAGAAAGCCTGTCCAAGGCATCGTAAAAATATTCCCTGTTGCCTTCACGCAAGGTAAGTCCAATTCCAAAACAGATGATGGCCTTAACACCAGCCCGCACACAATAATCAACAATTCCGTCTATATTTTCGCGATTATCGTTTATAAAAGGCAGCAGGGGACTAAACCATACAACAGTTGGAATACCAGCATCGTGGCAGGCCTGCAAAACTTCAAAACGTCGGCTGGTCGGGCAGACTCCGGGTTCAATTTTACGGCAGAGTTCATCGTCTGCAGTGGTCAGTGTCATTTGCACAACAGCTTTTGTTTTATTATTTATGCGGGTTAGAATATCCAGGTCCCGCAGTACAAGGTCTGATTTAGTTATTAATGTTGCGCCAAAATTATAGCGGTCAATTATTTCCAGACAGCGCCGCATAAGTCCCAGTTCTTTTTCCAGCGGAAGGTATGGGTCACTCATAGAACCAGTTCCAACCATGCAGCGTTTTCGTTTTTTACGGAGAGTCTCTTCCAAGAGCTCAGCCGCATTCTCTTTTACTTCAATATCTTCAAAAGCATGACTAAACTGGTAGCACTTACTGCGGGAATCGCAATATATACAGCCATGGGAACAACCGCGATAAATGTTCATACTGTGAGGAGTTAAAATTGTTTTTGCAGTTACAAAATGCATGTCTTTATTATAGCATGAAAATATGACAGTGTAGTGTCATATTTAAAAAAGCGGTGCAAAGATTCTGAAGAGGCGGCCAATAAAACGTATGTGAGGTTTAATCTTTTTATAATCTCCCGGCTGCATCTGAATGCAGTCTTTAAGAGTCTGATCAAAATCCTTTTTTACAGAATCAACAATAGGTGAATCTATGAAGACAACTCCATTTTCAAAATGATGAAATAAACTTCTGTAATCAAGATTAACAGAGCCAACAGTTGCAATCTGATTATCAGAAATAAAAGTTTTAGCGTGAATAAAGCCTTTCTGATAAAGATAAACTTTAATTCCTTTGTTCACAAAAGTTTCAAGAAAAGTTTTTCCAATGCAAAAAGTAATCAAGTGGTCTGGAATAGCCGGAACGATTATCGAAACTTCAACCCCCCGGGCGGCCGCAAATATCAAATCTTCCTGCAAGTGGTTATCAACAAGAATATATGGTGTTGTTATGTTTAGATATTTTTTTGCACTGTTAATAATGTAGAGATAAATATCTTCTGCAATATCTTTATTGTTGAAAAAATCATCTCCATAAGGAATTGTGATTCCCGTGCTATCATAAGTCTTGTAAGAAGACTGCAGGTATGGAGTAAAATCTTCTATATCTTTTGCAAAGAGATTCCAGTTCTGCAAAAAGGGCTGCAAAAAGGTATGAACAGCCTGCCCCTGAATCTGAACGGCATTGTCTTTCCAGTAGGCAAAACGATTTTTCTTTCCCCGGTTAAAATATTCATTTGCAAGATTTAGTCCGCCGGTAAAGGCAAGCTGGCCATCTATAA
>JAILQA010000403.1 GCA_024699205.1 Treponema sp.
ATTGGTTTGAACTATGTATCTTGTTCACCATTCCGTGTACCACTTGCTCGTCTTGCTGGTGCTCAGGCTGTTATTAAGGCTAATGCTGCAGCTAAACCTGCTGCAAAAGCTCCTGCAAAGAAGCCTGCTGCAAAGAAATAACCGCTAGGCTGACAGTCACTTTCGTGACTGCAGTCTAACGGATTTATCTCCCGACGCTAACGCGCGGGAGAAACTAGTTTCAAAACCGACAAACTCGCTTTGCTCGTTTGCGGTTTAAACCACTGTAAAAGGAAACCTTGCTTCGCTCGGTTTCCTTTTTTTTATGCTTCCTGGAGTTTTATCCTGTAATTATCTGGTTAAACCTTTATATAACAAAATATTATTAGTACCTTATCATTCTTTCCTTGTGTTTTAGAGATTTGCCGAGTAGAATTTCATTTATGCTTTTTATAAGGAGGCAAAACTATGGAACATACCTTCGAAAATCGCGGAAAATTTAAGCCAATGACCTTTATATGGCTTTTAGAGTGTTATATTACACCTGTTCTTTTGTTCGGGCCGGTTGCTATGTTTACAGGTGCTGTAAATGTAAGGGAATATGTTTCACTTGCTTTTGATCCCCTTTTGGATATTCTTGCAGTATTTGCCTTTATTGGAGTTCCTCTGGCAATGTATGCTTTGCTCAGAAGAAAGTTTCTGGCCTACGATGGCTCCGAAGAATCAATCCGGTCAACCAACTTGTTTTTTAAATTCTGGTATAATGCAAACATTGCTCTTGTAATTATCTTTTATGCCTTGCTGGCTTTTGGAGTAATTATTCGTGCAAATCAGCTTGGTTTTCAGTTTGAGAATTTTGAGAGTAACAGGTCTTCTTTTGCTTCATGGCTTACTCTGCTCTGGGGTCTTGCCTTTGGAATCTCTATGATTGGCTTTGTTCTGCTTCTTTCCGAGATAGATCGTTCACTTTTCTGGCTGCCTCATTATAAAGAAGTTCAGCTCATGTCTTTCAGTCAGCGCACTAATGTTGTAATTTTACTTGCAATGGCTTCTTTGATTTTGAGTTTTGAACATGTAGTTTCGGTTCCAACAAATCTTATGAGGGGAACTCAAAATCTTATGTTGACTAAACTGCTTCCTATTGGCGTTGTTTTTGCAATTACAAATCTTCTGAGTACCTTTTTTACAATTCTTTCTATTGGAAAGGGAATTAATGCAGTAAAGGAGCATACAGAAGAGCTTTCAAATAAAAATTATCAGATTCCTTCCCTTAAGGTTGAATGCCGTTGCGAGATTGGAGAGCTTGTAAACAATATTAATATCTTCAGGGAAACAACAAAGACTCTTCTTTCTGATATGTCTGATTCGGCAAAATCTTCTACAGATAGTGCAGACAGTGTAAAAAAGAATATAACTTCTACAATTATGAACGTGGACGGAATCTCAAAGAATATCGAGATTGTTCAACAGGAAATGGATAATCAGTCTGCGGGAGTAGAGGAGTCGAATGCATCTGTTCATCAGATTGTAGAGAGAATCCGCGATTTAAACTCTCGAATTGAGTCTCAGTCTGCTGCAGTTACACAATCTTCTGCTGCCGTTGATGAGATGGTTGCGAATATTAATTCTGTAAACAATATTCTTGAAAAAAATGTTACTGCTGTTAATAAGCTGGGCTCTGCTTCAGAGGATGGTCGTAATAAAATTCAGCATGCAGTTACTGTTGCCGGTCAGGTTCAAGAGCAGTCCACAGGTTTGCTCGATGCAAGTAGAATCATACAGTCAATCGCCAGCCAGACAAACCTTCTTGCCATGAATGCTGCAATTGAGTCGGCTCATGCCGGTGACGCGGGACGTGGTTTTGCGGTTGTTGCCGATGAAATCAGAAAGCTTGCAGAGCAGTCTAATGACCAGGGTAAACATATTGATGAAAGCTTAAAGTCTCTTTCAGATTTAATTGGCCAGATTTCTGGAAGTATTACCGAGGTTCAACAACAGTTTGATGTAATTTATGAGCTGGCACAGACTGTTTCTTCTCAGGAGCTTGTTATAAAAAATGCAATGGATGAGCAGAATGAAGGTAACAAGCAGGTGCTTGAAGCAATGAAGACAATTAATGATTCTACGGTTGTTGTAAAAGATAATTCCAGCGAAATGCTTGATGGTGCTGACCAGGTAGTAAAGGAAATGACTTTACTTGCCGACGTAACCCGAAAAATTACTGAGAGTATGCATATGATGACACAGAGTGTTGATAATATCAGCAGTGCAGTAAAACAGGTTGCTGACAGCTCTGATCAGAACCTTCAGAGCAGCCAGGAATTAACTGGAAAGCTTGGAACTTTTGCTTTGTAATTTGTTATAGCCGTTACATTGAATTAACGTTCTTTTTGACAATAGTTTCCTCCTGTGTAATAAAACAATTACTGCAACTGCCATTTTTCGATTCCCTGGAGTGCCTCAGTTAGTTCAGGATCGTCAATAAGATTATTTAATGTATTAAGCAGATTGTAATGTGTTACCCAATACTCCGGGAACCAGCCATAGCCTTCGCCATGGAAACTTGGGTGGTTAAAGGCTTGTGAGTGGCTTCGTGCAGTTGGAATGTAAAGCCAGAGTCCAGAGTTTGGTAAAACTTTCGTACATGGATCAATGTAGAAAACAGCTCCCTGCGTATTTTCTCCAAGGTGATGGATTTTTACATGTGCGTTTTCAGCAAGTTTGTTTAAAAATGCAAGAGAGTATTCCGAGCAGGATGCGGAATATTTATCTGTCAAAAAGTAAATATCACCGGAAAAATCAGCGGGTGGTAATTCTGAAATCTTAGGCTTTGTAGATTTATATTTTATTGTTGTCTGATAAGGATAAATCATTTCAGCAAGGCAAGGCCAGAAAAGTTGTCGGTCTCTTATTTTTATCTGAGCCTTTTCATATCTCATAAAATCAGTTTCCTGTTCTTTTGCCTGTTTTCTGAATTTCATTTTTTTGATTTTTTCTTTAGAGTTTTTGATATTCCAATAAAAATGATTTTTTGCAAATTCTGGAGACATTACTGTGTGTTCGCCATCATCGATCATATTGGAAATAAAAGTAATTAAATCATAAGAAATATTTTCAGTTTTGTTGTAAAAAAGATATGTATAAAGCATAGCAGCCCGCCATAATTCTCCACCGCCATTACTTCGTAAATCAATAATAACCTGTTTTTTTCCAACTGATTTATTTTTAGCATTTTCGCAGAGTGTTTTAAATTCCTGCTCGCCCATTACAGAGCCGCCATTAAATACAAAGTTCACAAGGGAAATATATAGGGTGTCTTTTGTTTCTCTCATACCCTGAAGTTTTCCTGCTGTGTCGAGTCTGTCATTTGTAATTACAGGAACAGTTACCTTTTTACCGTCAAATAAGAGGCTCAAATTATTCAGGTTCTGGCGGGAAAGAGTTCCTATACGGTAGATTTTTTTATTTCCATCAAACCAGTCAAAAAGCATTGTGTCCGGGCCGGTATATTCCTGGCCAGGTTTTATATTGGCTGGAACATATTTGCCAAGAGCTTTGATTTTTTTTTCAGGCATCTTTTCGCGTTCATTCCTTAAAACAATGTATTTTGTCTTTTCGCCTGATTCAACAGCTTCTACATAAATATCAGAATAATACAGATAGTATGGAAATTTGGAACTACCACTAATTGCAAAATGCTGGTCTTCAATTGCATGATTATTGATGATGTGCTTTTTAGCAGCGCTGATTAGAGTCCCGCTGTCATAGGTTTTTCCATGTTTATCTTTATCACAATCTTTTTTGATATCTGCAATGATCTTATCGATGTCGTAGCCTTTTTCTACCATCTCAGGATATCCGCAGTATATTGTTGTCATATAATATTTGAGATAATCTAGATCTTCATCAAGCTCTTTTTCTGTGAGAATTTTTTTTGCCTTTGATTTAGTTACTAGTTTTTTTGACGGAACCGGACTTATAATATGACCGATTAAGGCTGCAAGAAAAACTGCAAGAATCAGAGAGCTGGGGATTATCCAGAATAAATGTCTTTTTCTCATAGTGCTGGTATCCTTTTATTAGAGTTCTTTTAAAGCTTGGGGAAGATAATTTATAAGGAAGCTTTCAAAATCAGGATAGGTGTTGCGGTTTGAAGTGTACACTTCGATCAGAGCAATAAGCTTATCAGGGTCTTTGTAAAAGTTGTTTGTTGTAATTGCGTTTTTAAATGCAGTTCCAATTTCTTCGTTTTCTTTTGCAATGTCAAAATCTAAAGAACATACAAGGGAAACAAGAGTTGCAGCAGTTCCTTTGACAATTGAGTCTGTTACCTTATATGTAATCTGATTTTCCTCGTAAATCGATTTTGTAAGTCTTGTAAGCTCTGCTGAGAGTAAATCCCAGTGTTTTTCAATCAGGGCATAAATATATGAAACGGTGATATTTAATGTTGAATTGTAATAATTCCAATCATTATCTTTTATCCAGTATGCTCCGGCAATTTGATTTATTACAGTTTTACCTTTTTGATCTGATAAAGGAAGAGGGAAATAATTTCCGGCTGTTAGTGTTGAACTATAGATCATATAATCTGGGCTTGAGTCTGCTGCAAAGAAATATTTTGAAATCCAGTCAGTGCATTTTTTGTTGGAAGATTGATAATCCTGTTCAGCAATTGCCTGCCGCTTGAGGTGAGGTTCATACAAAAGCCAGATTCGTGCATAATTAGAAGAATTAGCAAAGTCATTAAACTGGGCAATAAATTGTTTAAGATTTATTCCTTTCCAGAAGCTTGTTAGTATTTCAGGCATTTCTTTCTGTTTGATTGTCATTTGGGTCATATCATCAGAAATATACTGGGTAATTGCAAGTGTAGAACGATAACTTTCTTTGTAGTTTTTAGCCCGGCTTTTAATTTCTTTTACAAAAGGATGATCTTTTTGTTTTGCAAAAAGATTATCAACACCATCAACGAACTGACCATATTCCTGGCCATAATAGTTGGTAGAAAAAGGTTCAACTTCAGCAAGGCGAAGGGCAATCATAAGCAGCTCAAGTTTCGGGTCAACCTTTACTGTTATATTGTCTGTCTGGTAAACAATTGGCTTGATTTCTACAGGTGTGAGTTTAGTTTTTTTTGAACAGCTTGTAAAAAGTGAAGCCAGCATAATAAGTGATGCAAGGGCTGCGATTGTGGTGTGAAACAGTTTTTTCATTTTTTCTCCTAAGTGTCATTGTCCGGCTTGATAAGACAATCACCATTTTTTCTTTTATTATATAATATAGTCCTGTCAAAATCCGTTTTTATTGGGTGGAAATGAAAAAAATAACCAGAGTTACGTTGAATTTAGCGCATTTTCGAGGTATATTTTGCCTATGAGTAAACATAACATGCAGCTCTTGCAGGA
This sequence comes from Treponema sp., assembly GCA_024699205.1. GTDB lineage: Bacteria > Spirochaetota > Spirochaetia > Treponematales > Treponemataceae > Treponema_D. The sequence goes on from JAILQA010000403.1 coordinate 5,388, forward strand.
GCTTTCTTTGAAAAATGGTCCACTTTGTGTTGGACTTGACACAGATCCATCTTATATTCCAGAATTTATTGTGAAGCAGTATGAATCGCCGGCGTCGGCTGTACTTGCTTATAACAAAGCAATTATTGACCGTGTAGTTGCAGATAAGTCTGCCTGCTGCTTTAAGGTACAGATAGCTTATTACGAGGCTATGGGCCTGGAAGGTCTTAAGGTTTATTCAGAAACTTTGAAGTATGTTCGTGCCAGCGGCCTCATTGCAATTTCTGACATTAAGCGTGGTGATATTGGT
>JAILQA010000413.1 GCA_024699205.1 Treponema sp.
AAGATCCTTGAACCCGTAGCGGTCAACGCCGAGAACGTTGTAGATGGCGCGGGACACGACAGCGCCCTTCTCGTCCTTCACCTTGTAGTGGATGGCGTCGAGCCAGACGATCGGATAGACATCCTCGAGACCGCGGTTGCGCCAGGACTGGATTTCCGGCCAGACCTTGTCCGTAATGTGGCTTATGGTTTCTGCGGAGATAGAACTGCCGTAGTTTTCTTCGATGAACTTGCTTATGTCACGAGTACTTTGTCCCGTGGCGTACAGGCTGATAATCTTGTCGGACAGGCCTTCTGCAAGGATGGTTTCGCACTACTTGAACTGCTCCTTGGGAATTGTATTCTTCGTTTGTCATCGCCACAATCCTTTCCCTACATTATAGGAAGGCTTTGGGTTATTGGAGGTGGATTCTGCTCCGTTCAGTTTACAGCCTCGGGAGAACATTTTAAAAACTCTTGTTTTTCCGCAGCATTAAGAATTAAATTCGTAAATGAATCCATAAAGCCAAGAATTTCTTTCTTTGTTTCTTCAAAAGTGTCTCTTGACACATTTACATGTTCCCCATGGACTGCTTTATGTCTATTGCTTAGCATATCCGTATCTATATATTTTTCCTTTGTTGCATAAGGAGAAAAATCAAGCCCTATCGTATTGAAAATATCTTTTACAACTTTAGATGTAGGATTACTTTCGGTATCAATTACATTATCTGCGATACTAAAGCTTTCATCACTTAATATTTTTGTTGCGCTTTTTTTGTATAGCGTAATTTTTAGTGATTCAGTCGAATCCTGTAAAATTTTTCTTATTAGAATTGCTGCGAAATTTTCCGTCAGCTCGCTGCATTTCTTGTTCTGCGAAGAAACATATAACAAATAATAGTAAGAAATATTTTTTATGGCTCCTTCAAAATGAGCTGACAATAACGCTATTCCCATTTTACATAATACGGGATATATCTCCGACTGAGATTTAATCAAGGTTGAAAAGTCGATCAGTTCTTTTTTTCTCCAAGCAAGTTCTGATGTTATTTTATCATTCAACTTTTCCAAACTATTGATTTTCATTAGAGAACCATTTTTCACTGAAACGAATCAACTGCATCATTCTGCTAATTGGACGCACGCCTCTTGCAATCGCGGTTTTATAAGGGTCTTGCTCATAGATTTGTTTTATTTTGCTTTCCAACAAATTGCGATGCTTTTCCCAATAATCAATATTTTTCATCAACCCTGGGATAATTGATTCAAATGCACTTGCAAGCAACGCTCCCTTATAACGATTATCTTGACATTTTTTAAATGCGTTTTCTTGCATGATGTCAGACAACAAACTGAATGTTCTATCAAATGTAATTTCGAAATTTTGCATAAAATCAGAACAGTCTGTTTTGGCGAAAATTTCTATTTCTTCCGTAACAAAATCGTCCATGTTCCGAGATTTATCAACATTATCGATTTTGTTGTCTGGAAGAGTCAAAAAAAGAATTGATTTTACAATAAGTTCAAGGTTGTATTGTTCGTCAAATTTATTTTCTGATAAGGGAATACAATTGTTAAAACATTCTTTTTTGCTTAAAGAGTGAATTTGTTCAAAAAGTTCTTTGTTGAACATGATCAACAAACAATTTCTAATCTCTTGAGGAGATAATCTCGTTCCACCCGTATTCAACCTTTGGAACATCTCATATTTAGAAGAACTATTACCATCAGTTTCTTTGATAATAGTAAAGTCTAATTTAGCTCTTTTGAACAAAATTCTTAAATCTGATGGAAATTTTTCGTCGTCAGTCCATGTCACTCCTTCTAAAGAAGGCAAAAATTTTGTAGCGTGCAAAACAAGTGGCGGATACAGCTCATTATTATCATCTTTCAATAATTGTAAAAATTGAAGAACCGTAGAAAGACGTTGTTGTCCATCAATCACATCCCATTTCCCATCTGTTTTCTGTGCAACAAAAATAGGGGGAATAGGAATTCCTAGCAGAATTGATTCAATCAATCGTGTTTTTTGAGAATCTTCCCAACGGAAAAAACGTTGAAATTCTGGATGAACATCCAATTCGCCATCCCTATAAACATTAGAGACTTCGCCAATAGACATTGGATAAGAGTCTACAATAATTTCTTTTTTCTTTTCTAGAATTTCATCTTTTAATGACATACTACCCTCTCGGTCCTAAGAATCTATCCCCATTCAAGTGAATCATGTGTTCCGGCATTTCGGCAATCCACACTTCGGTATCCCAAGCCAAATCAGCCGCAAACTTTTTATAGGTTGCAAAATCAAGGAATGCTGTAACAAAAATTTTCCCAGCCTTGACTTTCTTGGTCAAGTCGCCCAGTTCAACAATCCTCTTTGGATCCATTGGTCCTACTGATGTAACGGCTTCGACAAAATAAAGCCAATCCTTCTTTTCATCGTAAAGAACGACATCGGGCATTTTGTCATGTAGTGTAATTGCAAAGCCAAGTTTCTTCAGAGTTTCAACGTCTTTCACCAAGTCTTTTTCTGTGGTGTCGCCTACGTATAGACATTTAGAGTTGGGGGCAAATCTTGGTGCAAAA
>JAILQA010000423.1 GCA_024699205.1 Treponema sp.
TATCATGCTGCTTTTCTTCAGTATGATTTCACAAGGTATTGCATATTTCGTTTCTCTCGCACGAGAAATTATGTTCCGATTGAACTGATGGGAGGTAGAAACGAATGAAAAAAGACAAAGAAATGAAAGACAACTTGAACGAAACTGCTTCAACTGAGCCAAAAACTAAGGCTCCAAAGAAAGCAAAAGTTAAAACCTCAAAGAAAAAGTCAAAAATGCCGGAAGGTTATATTGGAAGACCAAAACCAATGCGTACAAAAACCTTTGAATTCCATAAACCTACAGCAAAATTCTATATTGGCTTAGTTTTCTTCCTGCTTCTTGCTGGATTTATAACATATCTTGCAATCAGACTTATAAATGTAAGTAAAATTACAGATGCCTTTATTAAAGCTTATCAGTTTGATGCAGATAATACCCCTGAAACCTTTACTATCGAAAATGATAAGTTAAAGATGGTAATGGATACACGTACTACACAGTTTACTATTCTTCAAAAAGATACAGAGCACGTATGGTATTCAAATCCGCCAGAGTTGCAGAATGATCCGATTGCATTGACAAAAGAAAAGAACAACATGATGTCGACTCTTTTAGTTGGATATTCTACAGAAAATGGTGTAAGTAATACTTATGATACTTATACATACAGTATTAAACGTGACTTCTTTGAAGTAGATAAAAAGAATAATGTAATTTCTGTAAATTATACTGCCAGTACAATGGAACGCGAGTATAAATATCCACTCGCAATTTATGCAGAAGAGTTTGAAGAATATCTTGAACAGCTTTCTACTGGAGATCAGAACGTACTTACCCGCCGTTGCTATCGCGAAATCGATATCGACAGATTAAAGCCTTCTGATAACAAGGAAGAACTTCTTCGTAAATATCCTGGATTGGAAGACGATAATTTGTATCTTATTTTCGATCCTTTAAATCAGTATCTCAAAGAGCAGTGTGAATCAATTTTTGCAAAAATTGATTATTCTGATGAAGATTACTTGAGACATCATGAATTGTATCAGGAAAAATCTGAAAAATCAGAACCGGCTTTCAATATTACTGTAAATTATAAGCTTGACGGTAATAAACTTATTGTTGATATTCCGTTCGATGATATTCTTTATAAACATGCATATCCTCTCGTTCAGCTTTCTGTACTTCCTTATTTTGGAGCAGCTGGCCTTGAAGATGAAGGCTTTATGTTTGTTCCGGAAGGTGGCGGAAGTATAATAAACTTTAATAATGGAAAAACACGCCAGAACGGTTACTATGCCGATGTTTACGGTTGGGACTGGGCATCTGACAGAAAGGCTGTTATTAAAGAAACTCGTGTTGCTTATCCTGTATTCGGTGAGTCTTTTGGTGATTCAAGCTTTATTGCAATTATGGAAAACGGCTCTGAATATGCCGGAGTTACTGCCGAAATCAGTGGAAAACTTGGAAGCTATAACTATGTTCGCGCAGATTACAAAATGATTCACGGCGAACAGTTTGAAGTTTCACAGAGAAACACAAGTGCACAGTATGCTTATGAAGCAAATCTTCCTGAAGGTGAACGAATAACTCAGGTATATGCCTTTGTTAATTCTCCTTCATATGTTGATATGGCAAAGGAATACAGAAACTATCTTTTTGGAAATCAAAAGAAAGTTGCAAACAAGGAAACACCTCTTGCTGTTGAAATTGTAGGTGCTGTTGATAAGGTTCAGCAGGTTCTTGGTATGCCAAAGAATAAACCATATAAACTTACTTCTTATACAGACGCTGGTAAGATTATCAATCAGATTGAAGATCTGGGAATCAGCAATGTAAGATATAAGTTGTCTGGATTTATCAACGGTGGTATCAGACAGAAGATGCTTAAAAAGGTAAAATATATTAAAGCTCTTGGTGGAAAAAATCACTTTAATAAGATGCTTGATTCTGTTGAAGAAACTTCTGCAAAAGTTTATCTTGATGCTTCAACCCAGTTCTCTTATCGCTCAACTTTGAATGATGGTTTCTTCAGATACAGAGACCCGGCTCGTTTTGCCAGCGATGAAGTTTGTGAATTACAGGAATATTCTCCTGTTTGGTATGGTAAACTTGATTCAATGGATTCTTATTATCTGCTTAGACCTTATAATATAGATCGTGCAGCAGATGTACTTGCTAAAGAAGCACTTGGAAATAATCTTGCAGGTATTTCTTACCGTGAAAATGGCTATCAGCTTTCTGCAGATTACAATGATTCTGTAGGAAAAACAACAAGCCGAGCAAAAGCCCGCGAACAGCAGGTTGCAAGAATGAAGGAAGCAAAAGATAATGGTCTTTCTGTAATGATAAATGCAGGAAATGCTTACGCTGTAAAAGATGCAGATATTATTACTAATCTTACAATGCATGGAAACAGCTATGCAATTATTGACCGTCATATCCCTTTCTATGAAATTGCTCTTCACGGTTACAAAGATTATACAGGTTCCCCAGTGAATCTCGGATATGAAAATGATCAGATTATTCTGGAATCTGCTGAATGTGGAGCTGGTTTATACTTTGTATTTATGAATGAAAAAGAAAAGGCTTTACAGGAAACAAGTTATACTGAATATTATGCAGCCTGCTTTGATACCTGGAAAGACAAATTAAACGATATTTATAAGCGCTATGATAAAGAACTTGGTGTTATAAAGAACAGCCTGATTGTAGATCACGCTTTTATTTCAGATGATGTTACTGTTACAACTTATGACAATGGTTATAAGGTATATGTAAATTTTGGTTATGTTGATTGTAACGTTGTACCTGGATTAAAGATTCCTGCACGTCAGTATAAAGTTCAGAAGGTGGAGGACTAATATGCCGCAGTTAAAAAATAAGCTTAGCTTTAAAAGGAAGGTAGGTCTTACAGGACGTAGAGCCGTATATGGATATATATTTATTCTTCCATTTATCATTGGTTTTATTGTATTCATGATTAGACCTCTTGCTCAGTCTTTGCACATGAGCTTTAGTGAAGTTGTAATTTCAAATCAGGGATTTAAATTAAACTGGAATGATTATGCAAACTATAAAAGAGCCTTGACAGTTGACCCGGAATTCAACCGAATGCTGGTAAACTCAATTACAACAATGATTTATCGTTCAATTGCTACTATAGTTTTCAGTTTCTTTGTTGCCTTGCTTTTGAATCAGACATTCAAGGGAAGAACTTTGGCTCGTTCCATCTTCTTCCTTGCTGTAATTCTTTCTTCTGGTGTTTTAGTTGGCTTGGAATATAGCAATACTTTGATGGCTCAGTTGAAGGAAACAATCGAAGAGGCAGGTAATTCAAATACAATTACTATGGTTCTTGAAAATATTCTTGTTTCCAATACGGGGGGTGTAAACGGAGTAAGTGGTAAGGTATTCAAAACTTTGTTTGAAATTATTGATTCCATTTATGATGTTGCCATGGCATCTGGTATTCAGATTATAATTTTCTTGTCTGGTTTGCAGAATATTTCACCTAGTATGTACGAAGCTGCTCAGATGGAAGGTTGTACATCATGGGAAAGCCTTTGGAAAATTACAGTTCCAATGGTAAGTCCTTTGATGCTCGTATGTTGGATTTACACAATCGTTGACTTCTTTATGAAGACAGACAATCAGATTATGCAGAAAATCAATGATCAGATGGTTATTCAGTTGAACTACGGTTATTCTTCTGCATTGGCATGGATTTACTTTGTTGTTTGTATGTTGCTGATAGGTCTGTCTTCACTTATTATTTCTAAGGTGGTATATAACTATGACTAAAAAGGATAAGAAAGAAAAAACAGTAGTTGCAGAAAAAAGATCTTTCTGGGAGCGTAATGAAGCTTCTGGTGGCATTCTTTTGACTGAAACTGCAAAAAAATATGCAATTGATATTTTCCGTGGTATTCTGCTTTTTGGTATGTGCTTTATGATTATTCAGCCAATTCTGAATAAGTTTTCTTTTAGCTTTATGGCAGAAAAAGACTTGTATGATACAACTATTATCGTTCTTCCAAAGCACTTTTCTTTAAGCAACTGGAAAATTGCAATTTCTCTGCTGGATTACAAACATTCTCTTTTCAATACAATTTGGGTTTCTATTTTGGTTTCTGTTATTGAAGTTTTTGTATGTAGTCTTGTAGGTTATGGTTTTTCACGATTCCATTTCCCATTAAAGAGATTCTGGTTCTTCTGCGTTGTTTTAATCATTGTTATTCCTCCGCAGACAATTTCAACCTCTCTCTTCCTCCATTTCCGATACTTTAATTTCTTTGGAAAACAGTTGAACCTTCGTGGTTCTATGGTTCCATATCTGTTAATGTGTCTTGGATGTATGGGACTTAAAAATGGTTTGTATATCTTTATGATTCGCCAGTTCTTCCTGGGCTTCCCATTTGAACTGGAAGAAGCTGCTTATGTTGATGGATGTGGTCCTTTTGCTACATTCTTCAAAATTATGATTCCTGGTGCAAAGCCAATTTTAACTTCTTGCTTCCTCTTTTCTTTTGTATGGCAGTGGACTGACAGTTTCTATACGGAGTTGTTCTTAGGAAAAATTAAGCTGCTTTCAACACAGATTTCAGGTCTTGTAGAAAGATTTGGACAGTATCTTTCAGCCATTAATGGTGGTTCTGTAGTTGCTCCAGTTGCATATTCAAATGCAATTCTTTCTACAGGTGTTCTTTTGATGATTATTCCTGTAATCATCCTTTACATCTTCTGTCAGAATCTCTTTGTAGAAAGTCTGGCTTCTACTGGTGTAAAGATGTAATCTTTTATAAAACTGTTTGTTTAATGTGCGGTGTCTGATCAGGCTCCGCACATTTGCTTTAAATGGCGGTGAAAAAAACACTAATAAAAAAATTCCGTTTTTTTATTACTTGTGTTATAATTAATAATTATATAAATAATCATTAAACAAAGCGATTAGGAGGCGAAAAAATGATTAAAGGAACATGGAAAAAGGTTCTGCTTATTGGTTTTGTAGTTTTGATGGCAACATCAACAGTATCTGCTGCAAAAAAGAAGAAGAAGGATGATCCTTATAAAAAGATTCAGCCACAGAAAAACCCAGATACAAAGAAAAAGTGGGATTTCAAAGGCATGCAAATCATAATTGGTGACTGGTGGTCAGATGCTTCTGCGCCAGCTAACTCTAAAGCTCAGGAAGATGAAAGAGCTTGGAGACAGTGGACTTGTGATACTTACAATGTAAAAATCACACAGGATGCTGTATCTGGATGGGGTTCAAACCCACAGTTTGTTTCTAACTTCTGTATTACTGGTGGAGATGAAAACTATGTTTTCATTATTGATGGTCGTTCTGCACTTACTGGCATAAGAGCTAACTTGTTCACAGACCTGTCTACAATCAAATCTGTAAATTTCAAGGATGCATCCAAATATGATCAGGGATGTGTATTACGCTTACAGAAAGGTGATTCATTCTACTGCTTCAACTGGGGTAAACCAGAACCAAGAAACGGTATGTTCTTTAACAAGAGAATCCTTCA
>JAILQA010000456.1 GCA_024699205.1 Treponema sp.
AAACTACTTCCATTGCCGGCAATAATGATTTTATCAGGTACCTTATCTATAGCTTCTTATATTCTAGGAATAATAGGTCTTGATTTAAATATTGTTTCCTGGATATATAAGAAGCTATAGATAAGGTACCTGATAAAATCATTATTGCCGGCAATGGAAGTAGTTTATAACTAGGAGCAAGCATTCTATAAAACTCTCTTGCACCAAGAATAGCTGCTGCCATAATACATATATTTAAAATTAAGTGATTATAAAAACTTAATAAAACTATACAAATTATAATTGGGATACCGATGAAGAAAACTAATAATCTTTTTCCTACATTATTCATTAAAAACTAACCTCTATTTTGCGCTCTTTTCTGCACCGAACCTTCTGTTACGTTTTTGATACTCTTCTATATTATTATAAAACTCTTCTTTAGTATAGTCCGGCCATAAAGTATCAATATATATTTGCTCTGCATAAGGAATATGCCATAATAAAAAATTACTCAATCGTTTTTCACCGCCAGAGCGAATAAGTAAATCCACGTCTGGACTTTCAGGCATATCTAAATATTTTGTAATCAGTTTTTCATCAATTTGTTCTGAAGCAACTTTATTATCAACGATTTTTTTTATTCCCCGAACAAGTTCATCTCTGCCACCGTAATTAATGGCAAGATTAACCGTCATCCCGGTAAAATCCTTTGTTTTATCCATTGCTTCTTTTATATCTTTTTGAATCATTACAGGCAATTTTTCCAAATCGCCTATATGATTTATTTTAATTCCATTTTCAGTATAGAAATTTAACTCTTTAATGATATGGTTATGAATAAGGTTCATTAAAAATCCAACTTCACTTTGGGCTCTTTTCCAGTTTTCTGTGGAAAAAGCGTATAAAGTCATATATTTTATACCTAAATCAGAAGCTGCTTTAACTATTTTTTTTACCGTTCGCAAACCTTCTTCATGTCCAAAAGTTCTTGGATGATTTCTTAATGTTGCCCATCTTCCGTTGCCGTCCATTGTTATAGCTACATGTAACGGAAGATTATTCATATCAATAGACATTCTTAGTTTAAAATTTCCTTTTCTTTTGCATCGTAGATTTTGTTGATTTCTTCGATGTATTTGTCTGTAAGTTTCTGAAGCTTATCTGTTTCTGATTTTAATCCGTCTTCAGTAATTTCTCCGCCTTTCTGCTGCTTTTTCAAGTCATCATTTCCATCGCGGCGGATATTTCTGATAGCAGTTCTTGAGTTTTCTGCCATGGTTTTAGCCTGTTTTACTAATTCCTTGCGGCGTTCAGCTGTAAGGGCAGGGATAGTAATACGGATTACTTTTCCATCGTTTGAAGGATTAAAACCTAAATCTGCAACCTGAATTGCCTTTTCAATTTCTGTGATTAAAGATTTATCAAATGGCTGGATTATTACAGAGCGGGCTTCTGGAATCTGAATTGTTGCAACCTGATTCAATGGAGACTTTGTTCCATAGTAGTCAACTCTGACTTTATCAAAAATAGCTGCATTAGCGCGTCCTGTTCTGATTGTGTTGAAAGAATCCTTTAAAGAAGCGATTGTTTTTTCCATTCTTGCTTCACATGTTTCTGCCATAATAAATCTCCTGTTTAAAAATTTATGAACTTCGGGTTGCCCCGAAGTTTTTATTATTGTAAATCTATTTTACTTTCCAAGTACGTACAATTTTGCTGTAGAAAAGCTCAAAGTTGCACCGTTTTCTTTTCCAACTTCTGCAAGTTTAGCTGTTACAGTTTTCTTGTCGTCCTTTACGAACATCTGGTCTTCAAAACAGATTTCTGCAAGGTGTTTGTTAATCTTACCCTGTAAGATTCCTTCCTTAACGTTTGCTGGTTTAGAAGCCATTTTTTCGTCCTGATCCATCTGAACCTTGAAGATTTCCTTCTGTTCATCGATGTAAGACTGTGGAACATCTTTCTTAGAAGTATAAGAAGGTGTGAATGCTGCAATGTGGAGACAGCAGTCGTAAGCAAATGTTTTAACTGCATCTACTGTAGAACCTTTTACAACTACTACTGAACCTGTTTTCTTGTCTGAGTGTACATAGAAAGCAGCAGCTGCATCAGCAGGGACTTCAATAACTTCTACCTTTGCAACCTTCATGTTTTCACGAATTGAAACCTTGAGTGGTTCAAGAATTGATTCGTGTTCAGCTTCTACTTTTGTATAACCTTTTTCAAAAGTTACGTCCAAAAGCTTTTCACCAACAGCAATAAAATCAGAGTTGTTAGCAACAAAGTCTGTTTCACAAGTAAGTTCAACTACTGCAATCTTGTTTCCGTTCTGGCGGATGAAGAGACGTCCTTCAGTTGTTGCACGTTCAGAACGTTTTGCCATTGCAGCAAGACCTTTTTCTTTAAGATATTTTTCTGCTTCTGCAGCATCACCATTACATTCTGTAAGGGCTTTTTTACATTCCATCATACCTGCACCCGTTTTTTCGCGGAGTGCTTTTACATCAGCTGCTGTAAATGCCATATTTATTAGTCCTTATAAATTTTATCTTCATCAACGAGGCTTTCTTTTTCGTCAGCTTCGATATCTTCTTCTTTTGGTTCTGTTGGCTGATAGTTAGAGTAGTCAACGATTTCTTCGTCTTCGCTCTTAACAACAGCGTCTGTCTGAACTTCTTCATCATCATTAAGATTTTCAAGAATCTTAAGACCAGCTTCATTGTCTGATTCGATTACAGCATTAGCAATAATTGAAGTGAACAAAGAAATAGCGCGGATAGC
>JAILQA010000458.1 GCA_024699205.1 Treponema sp.
GAAGGTCAGTTCCCTAATTATAAAAAGGTAATCCCTGATAATTTGACAATTTCAGTTCAGCTCAATAAAAATGATTTGGAAGCTGCTTTAAAACGAACAAGTATTATGGCAGATAAGGAAATTAATAAAATCCTCTTTAAAATCAGTTCTGGTGTATTAAAAATTGTTTCTCCAGAAACAGATAATGGTGCTGCAGAGGAAGAAATACCTTGCCGTTATGACGGAAGTAATATTTCAATGGCATTGAACTTTGTTTATGTTACTGAACCTCTCAAAGGTATTGATACAGAAAATGTTATTTTTGAGTTCAACGGTGATGAAGCTTTTGATGATGAAATTGTTGTAAGTAAAGCAATTTTAATGCATTCTGAGCCAAAGAGCGATTATTTCCATGTAATCATGCCGTTAAAGGGCTAGAATTTAAGGGCTAAAATGCCATTTTTATATCAAACTTTTTATAATTTCCGCAATATCAAAAACGATACAATAGACCTTTCTTCGCGGGAGGTCTATTTTGTCGGCGAAAACGGGCAAGGAAAAAGTAACATCCTTGAATCGCTTTATTACGCGGCATACGGAAATTCTTTCAGAACATACACGGATTCCCAAATTGTAAAAAATGGTGAAAAAGACTTCAGTTTGATTTCGCTTTATAATAACGAAAAAGAAGGAACCCAAAAAATTTCCGTCGTTTTTGAAAATAACAAAAAGCGCATAGAAAAAAATTCCAAAAAAATTCAGGACAGAAAGGAGTTGGTAAACACAATTCCCTGTATTATTTTTTGTCATGATGATTTGCGTTTTGCAATCGGCGAACCAGAATGCCGCCGTTTTTTTATAGACCAGTCACTTACTTTGTATGATTCCTTTTACATCGATGATATGAGGAATTACAAAAAAATACTTAAAAGCCGCAATACAATTCTCAAAAATCATGAGTATGAAATGCTGGATATTTATGACAGCCAGCTGGCTCAGTACGGGAAAATTGTTCAGGAAAAACGCAAAAAAGCAGTGTTTCAGTTTAATGAGATTTTTGGGCGCTTGTATGAAGAAATCAGCCATATAAGCGGAGTGAGCATTGTTTATAATCCGTCCTGGAAGGAAGAAGAGACAAATATTATCGAGCTGCTTCGCAGCAAACGAGAAAACGACAAGTACCTTGAAACTACGATGACTGGTCCGCACAGAGATAAAATCAATTTTGTAAAGGACGGCAAACTTTTTGTACCGACCGCTTCAACAGGCCAGTGCAGGTTGATTTCTCTACTTCTCAGAGTTGCGCAATCAATTTATTATTCTAGAACTACGGGATTAAAACCGGTACTTTTGATGGATGATGTAATGTTGGAACTTGACCCCGACAAACGTGCAAAACTTACTGCAGTCCTTCCTGAATACGACCAGTTGTTCTGCACTTTTTTGCCAGGCGAACCTTATGAACGCTATATGCATGACACCACAAAAATCTATAATATAAAAGATGGAGCCTGGTATGAATAATGAAATAATCGATAGTTCAAAAATGATGATGAATATAATGGGCAACAGTTTATTCATGCAGACGGATAATGTTGGTTCAGTGTGGAAAAGGGTAGTCTCAAAAATCCGCAATTTTAATGACGATGAAAATAACGATAAACATATGCCAATTGGAGAGCGTCTCGCCGGAAATACGCGCGTCATAGATTTAAAAAAGGGCATACTTTTAGTTGAAGTTGATCATCCGGGTTGGGTTCAATACCTGCGAATGTACCAGAAATTCATTATTACAGGCATAAAACGCGAGCTTCCAGAATTAAAAATAAACACAATGGCTTTTAGACAAACCGGTTCTTCAGCCCGCTTAAATGATGATTATGAAGAGCGGCTTGCCAATGCCAGAAAGCAGCTTTCACAAAAATTAGATGAACAAGATAAGGAAATCGAGGAATTTTTGGCTAAAAATAATTCAAACAATAAAACAAAAGAGTAACATTATTGACCAATTCCAAAAAATAATGATATATTTTATTACTATTTTTAAATTATTAGGTAAACAAATAAGAAAACAATATAAAAGGAGCGTTCCATGAAGAGAACATATCAACCAAGTAAAGTAAAACGCAACAGAAAATTCGGTTTTAGAGCAAGAATGGCTACAAAAGGCGGAAGAAAAGTTTTAGCAAGAAGAAGAGCTAAGGGAAGAGCAAAACTTTCTGTTGCCGACGAAAAAAAGAAGTACTAATTTTTAGGGATGGAAACATACTTGATAAAAACGGGATTTTTTAAGCGTGAAGAACGAATAAAAAATCCCGCTGATTTTAAAAAGTTGTTTAAGTGTGGAAAAAAGATAAGTATTCCCGGCGCTAAAATGTATTTTTTAGAAAATTCCCTGGGAATAAACAGAGTAGGTTTTCCTTTGATTAGTGGATACGGTAACGCTGTCGAAAGGAACTTATCAAAACGATACAGCCGTGAAGTCTATCGTTTATTAAAATCACATCTGAACACCGGGTATGATATATTGTTCTTAATTTTTCCCGGAAAAGACTCGTTCAACTCGCGATGTGAACAAATTCGTTTATTGTGTCAAAAAGCAGGTTTACTCAAAGAAGATGCATCTAGCATAGCAAGTGAATAAACCAAATACGAATAAAAGAGGCTAAATTGATTAGGAAAATAATCAATTGGATAAAAAATTTTTTTACAAAATTTTTTTGTCTTTTAATACGATTTTATCAAAAATGTATTTCTCCATTGCATAAACCCTGCTGCCGGTTTTATCCTTCCTGTTCGACTTATGCAATGGAAGCAATAAAGAAATACGGGCCTGGTAAAGGTCTTTCTCTTTCCTTTAAACGAATTATAAAATGCAATCCCTTTCATGAAGGCGGTTACGATCCCGTCCCGTGAAAAATCTTATAAAAAAGAGGAATAATCTGTGGATAAAAATACTATCTGGGCAATTGTCCTTTCGACCGTGGTAATTATCGGAGCATATCTGTTAATGCCGCTTTTTATGAATAAAAATCAAGTAGTGCAGAATGCAAATGCTGAAACAGTTGAAGTTGAAAATCTTGCTGATGAAAGCAGCTCTGAACAAGGTACAAATGCAAATCTTGCTTCTGATTCATTTTTTACTGAGCAGGAGCTTGCAGCAATGGAAGCAGCTGATTCTGAAACTCAGCCGGCTCTTACAGAAGAAAAAATCACAATCAATACAGGTTGTGCCGAAGTTGTTTTTACAACACGAGGCGGAGATATCTTAAGTTATAAACTCCCTAATCATATCGATCTTGATACAGAAGAAGGCGTTCAGCTCTCTGATAACGTATCAGAAATCAACCGTACCTGTGCTTTAGCTTTAGGAACAGCTGATGCCAAAATGATTGATGATATTTTCACTTATGAAAGAATTGATGATTACACTCTTCTTTTTAAGAAAAACTTTAAGGTTCGTGATTCAAGTGGAAACATCAGAAACTTTACACTCGGTAAAAAATATACTTTCAAACCTGAAGAATACATGTTCAAACTGGACATCTTAATTCATTCTCAGGACAATAGCGGACTTGATATAAACGGAGCTTCTTATACACTCAGAACTTCTCCACAAATCGGCCCTCGCTACAATCCAAAATTGAATAAATACGAAAACCGCCAGTTCATTGCATACAACGGTAAAAAAGCAAAACGCCAGATGCTTGGTTCAGGTCAGTTCAAAGCTTATGATAAAGAACTTCTCTGGGGCGGAATTGCCGGAAAATACTTTATCGAACTTTTTGTGCCTACAGACCCTTCAATCTGGAACAAGGCATATTATTCATCAAAAGTAGAAACTGATAATTACGCAAACGCACAGGGCTTTTTTGAAAGACGAGCTTTCTCTTCATCCGACATTCAGGACAGCTACTATGTTTATTTTGGACCAAGAAATGAAAAAGATTTGAAAATCTATAATATTTCCGAAAATAATGCCTGGAAGTTCAGCGGTCACAAACTTACCGAAAGTTTACAGACAAGCGGCTGGCTCAGTTGGATGGAAGCAATCTTAAAAGTTGGACTGGAACTTCTTCATAAACTTATCCACAACTGGGGTATTTGTATCATCATCATTACAATTATTCTTAAAATAATTTTGTTCCCTCTTTCAATAAAACAGTCAAAGGGAACAATCAAAATGCAGGCACTTCAGCCAAAATTACAGGAAATCCAGAAAAAATATGCTGGTGATCAGCAGAAAATGCAGATAGAAACCCAGAAAATCTACAAAGAAGCTGGTTATAATCCTGCAAGTGGATGTCTGCCATTGGTATTCCAGTTTATTGTTTTGATTGCAATGTACAACCTTTTCAATAACTATTTTGAGTTCCGTGGAGCAATGTTCATTCCTGGATGGATTCCAGATTTGTCTTCTGGTGATTCTGTATTCAGCTGGGAAAAGAATATTCCTCTTATTTCTAGTTTTACCGGAAATCATTTGAGACTTCTGCCTATTATTTATGTTGCAACTCAGATTTTGTCTACAAAAATTACACAGCTTGGTGGCGCTACAATGGGTGGTAATCAGAATACTATGAACATGAAACTTCTTACTTACGGTATGCCAATTATGTTCTTCTTCCTTTTCTACAGTGCACCAGCCGGACTTTTGTTGTACTGGCTTACAAGTAACATCTGGCAGGTTGGACAGCAGCTTGTAATTAATAAAATGATGTCTAAAGAAGCTCCAGCAGAAAAAACACCTGCAAGAGTTCAGAAGACAATTCCTCCAAAGGGAAAAAGAAAATAAAACTGCAATTAAATACAAAGCGCCTTGTAACGACGCAGATATAAGGAGTATAAAAAATGACTTACGAATATGAAGGAAAAACAGAAAAAGAAGCTATCGAATTAGCAGCAGCTGAGCTGGGACTTGAACGTGACCAGTTTGATGTTGAAATCCTTGAAACTCAGAAAAACTCAATCTTTAAAAAAGGCTACGTAAAAATCCGCGTTCACACTTTGGACAGTGATTCACCAAAATCTCATTTATCTGATGATGTAGAAGAAAAACATACACGCATTTATGCAGACCCACTTCCTCAGGACGAGTTTGAACAGAAACTTCTTGCTTTTATCCAGGAAATGATTGAAAAAATGGGTTATGACATCAAAGTTTCAGTTTCTTACCGCGAAGATAAAAAAATTGGAATTAAACTTGAATCATCACATTCTTCAATTTTGATTGGACGAAAAGGAAAGAATCTTGATGCTCTCCAGCTTCTTGCAAACATTTATGCAGGTCGTCTTGGACACGAAGAAACACGCATCATTCTTGATACAGAAAATTACAGAATCCGCCGCGAAGAAACTTTAGTTCGTCTTGCTTATACAACTGCAGACAAAGTTCGTTCATCCCGCAACTCAATTCTTCTTGAACCGATGAATCCTTTTGAGCGCCGCCTTATCCACACAACTTTAAATGATATCCCTGATGTTGAAACCAAAAGCGAAGGTGATGGTTTATATAAGCAGGTAAGAGTTCTTTACAAAGGAATCCGCTAAGAGGAAAGTTTTTAGATGACTAAAAAACTGTTTTTTATCTGTGTATCCGTGTTTTTTGCAATCGCAGTTTTTGCGCAAAATGATGCAGACACAAAAAAGCCAAAAACAACGGTAAAAACACGCATACACGATGATGGAACTGACGAACTTAAACTAAAACCTCAATCAGAATACGACGGAATCATCAATGGTTCCCGAGTTACCAAAGCAGAAAAAAATTTTCCTTTTGTTTACGAAAGTCTTTATCATCTGGACAAGGAAGAATTAAAAAAAACAAGCAATTCTTCTGATGATAATATTGATATAGACGATGTTTCCAGAGTGTTACGTTCT
>JAILQA010000459.1 GCA_024699205.1 Treponema sp.
TCATCACCGGAAGAACGCAAGAGAATTATAAAAGAAAGTCTTATCAGCCTTTTGATTGCGGTACTTTTGTTTGTAATTCCTATTGAAAATGTGGGACGAACCTTTATACGCATTATTGGAATTGCAGGACTTGCGATTGGAGTTGTTTTAATCATAATTGAAGTTGTAGTTTCTAAACGTACTGTAATTGTAAAAGCAGAAGAGGCTGTCGTAGTTGATGATTCTGAAGCTGAAACTGATGCTACTGCAAATACTGAAACTGAAAATGAAGCTGCCGGTGAATCATCTTCAGAAAAAGAAGAAACTACTCAAGAAAAATAAAATCTGTAAAATAGATTTGAATTATCTTTCCTAAAACAAGCTGACTGTTGATTTCCTTCAATAAGTCAGCTTTTATTTTGTCTTCGCTGCTTGAAAAAAGCTCCATTTTTGTTTTTGAAGAAAAATAATTGGAAATCAGCCCGGAAATTAGGATTCTTTTTTTTGAAAGCTCTTCATAAAGTTCATAATTGCTTTCTTCATAAGTGAACCAGGGCTCTATAACAAGGGGAGTGCCTGTATCCCTTTCACTTCCACCTCCAGCTTTTTCATCAGCTTTGGTTAAAATCCTTATCCGCCCGATTCCTGTGTAAGAAGCAATTTTTTCTTCTGAATGTTTGTTCAGACTGGTGATTTCTTTTTGAGAAGGTTCAAGCACCGTAATGTTTGCTTTTTTAGTTTTGGCGCCTTTTGAAGAACTGTTACCTGAACTTTTCAAAATAAGTCCCATCACGGTGCCGGCCGCTATAAAAACAATCAGAGAAAAAATAATAATCAGTAAAATCTTATTCAGTGTGACTTTATTCTGTGACATAAGCCTTCATTTACATCAATTTTTAGAAGCAATCATAAAGGGAGCAGAAAGAGCAGCTAATCTGCCTGTGGTTCTTGCTGTAATATGAACGCCATCTTCCAGCCATTCTTCACTTTGAATACAACCTGCCTTACGCATTTCGTTTATCAAAACTGTCTGGCTGACAGGCATCAGATAGTTTTCAATTTCACCGTAAAGAATCTCGTAGATTTTATCTTTTAAATCAACAAATCCGATTTCTTCTTTTGCACTTATACAGAGGGCATCCGGGAACTGATGACGTAATGCAATAAAGGCTTCCTTGTCGTCTTCGGTTTTATCAATTTTATTAAGACAAATCAGGCGTGGATTTTTGTTTGCATGTATTTCATCAAGAACTTCACAAACGGACTTGTACTGTTCAAGGGCGTTTTCATCGGAAGCATCAATTATAATCAAAAGCAAATCAGCAAGAGAGGCTTCTTCAAGGGTAGATTTGAATGCATCAATAAGATGATGAGGAAGGTTGCTTATAAATCCAACGGTATCGGTAATAAGAACTCCTGCGCTGTCATTAAGCGGCATCTGGCGTGTAAGTGGATCCAGAGTAGCAAAGAGTTTGTTTTCTACGTAAGCTTCTGCTCCGGTAAGAGCATTCAAAAGACTTGATTTACCTGCATTGGTATAACCGACCAGAGCACAGGTAGGAAGTTTTCCTCTCTGTTTTCGCTGAGTTTTGCGGTTTAATTCTATTTCTGCAAGTTCGTGCTTTGTCTGGGTAATTCTTTCACGGATTGTTCTCTGGTCAAGTTCAAGCTTTGTCTCGCCCGAACCTTTCGCTCCAAATGCACCACCGCGCTGACGCGAAAAATCATTTTTAGCGTGTGCTAAACGTGGCAGCATATAGGTAAGGCGAGCCAGTTCAACTTGAAGAACTGCTTCCCTGGTCTGCGCTCTCTGAGCAAAAATGCGGATAATAACTTCCTGTCGGTCAAAACAGGAAATACCACTCAATTCTTCCCAGTTGCGCTGTTTACGAGGTTCAATATTAAAATCAAAAATAATGCAGTCGGCTTCAATAGATTTTGCAAGTTCTGCAATTTCCTTTGCTTTTCCCGTACCCATTCCGTATTGTGGATGCACTTCCAGACGATTTAAGGTAAGACGCTGAACAGCATCCATTCCCAATGTCAAAACGAGTCCCTTTAATTCCTGCAAATCATTGCCAGGTTCACCCACCAGCAAAGCTCTTGGAACTCTGCTGTTTTCTTTCTCTATTTCAATCATCACTAAAATAATAACAGATTAAATCCCATCCGTTAAGTTTTTTTTAATGGTTTTTGCCTGGATTTTTTTCTAGATTTTTTTGACTTTTTCATGTAAAATTGATGTATTAAAAACGTAACACGGAGAATATTGTAATAAATGAAAACTGCTCAAAGGATATTATTGAGTTTAATTTTTTCAGTTGTTATTTTTACAGTTATTATTTCTCTTTCTTTTACTGATCTTATACCAGCATATACTGCTCTTATAGAAAATCTTTATTTAAATCAGCCAAAAAGTATCTTTGTTTTAATATTATCTGGTGCTTTTTTAGCCCTGTTTTTAATAGTTTTTTTGGGATTTTCTTTAGGTTCAAAGAAGGCTAAAGCAATTCGTGAAAAGATTCAAAAAGAATCAGACTCTTTATTCAATGAATTACTGGCTAAGCTTCCCCTTATAAGTCTTACTGAACTTCAAAAGCAGCTTAATTATTCTAAGGTAAAATTTGCCGGTGAATTGAAGATGCAGTATTGCAAAAAGTCTTTGCGATATGTTAAATTGATTGACGAAACAATAGAATCAAGATGGTTGCAGCTGGAAAGTCTTCTGGAAGCTCAAAAAAGAGTTGAGCTTGAATCCGATGAGACTGAAGGCGATGAGCAGTTGCTTTCAGAGGTGGATGAAACGGTGCTTAATTCGATTCAGACTGGAATTGAAAATCAAAATTCCATTTTGCCAGAGAAACAATTGGAAGTATCAGAGCAATCGGAATCTATAAATCCTTTAGAAATTATCGAAGATTTGGAATCTGTTGAAGAGAATGCTGTCTCAACGGAAGACAATATTGATCTTCTTGAAGAATTAGAGTCTACAGAATCTGCTGAAAATTCTCAGATTGATGAAATCGAGGAACTTGAAGAATTGGAAGAACTCGAAGAAATTGATGATTTGGAAGAACTTGAATCTATTGATGAAACGGATTCGTCTAAAATCCATGATCCTTATCCTGAGTTATTGAGTATGTTGAATAAACGCCCTATTTATATTGCAACTAGTAATAAGACTTTTATCAGTGCAGAAACTGACGATTTCGCGACTGTTGATAATATTTTTGCTGAAGATTTGTGTCTTGGTACAGAATATACCTGTTCTTATGCCCCTTTTGATGAAAAGTTTACTTTTAT
>JAILQA010000482.1 GCA_024699205.1 Treponema sp.
GGTCTAAAAGTGCGTTCAGGTGCAATCTGAATCGACTCTCCAATCCAGTCTACAACATAACGTTCCACCAGCTTAAAATCCTCAAGTTGATCAAGAGAAAACTGATTTCGGATTTTATCTTCAATCATTTTTATGTAGGAAATCGTAAACTCGTTCTGTTCCAGCAGCTCTTCAATTTTTGTAATAGTTGGATGCTGCTCATTTGCGCCCACTACAGGAATGCCGTTTGTCTTAAAATCTTCAAGTTTTTTATTTAATTCTTCAATTTTGGCAGAAACCTGATTCATCTGAGAAGACATTAAAACATTATTCTGTTTTTGAAGAATTGCCAGTCTGTTTTTTTCCAGCTGAAGAGCTTCATTTTCTTTATCGCCATATAAATCATCTGAAGAATAAGCTTTTCTATGATTGACAGTGTATGTAACAACCTGAACTTCCTTTTGTCTTAACCCAAGAAAACCGCATCTTTTAAAAGTAGACTGTCTGTCTTCAATGTTGTAATCCTTACCGTACATTTTGTACAGTTTTTCCTTACATTCATCCAGAGTAGCGCCTTCAATTTTTTGTTTTACACTATTTTCCAATGCCATTTTAAACGTCATTCCTCATTATTATCAGTGATTTCATCAATAATTTCTACAGCAACATTTCTTCCTGCCGCATATATTTCCATATCGGATAATACAATAACACCAGGCATTTCTCTTTCAACGGCAGCCTTAACCAGCTGTCTGACGGCGCTGACACACAAAATTATAGGCTGATATCCACGCTCATTAACCTTTGCAAGCGAATTACTTACACTGGTAAGCCATTTTCTACGGTCAACAGGATCAAAAGCAACATAAGGCTTAGAACCGTCAGGAGGATAATAAGCATGTTCCTGAATCATTTCTGAAAACTCTTGTGAAAGTCTCATTACCCGAATCTTTTTATCTTCCGGATCTGCATATTGAAGACAAATCTGCAAACCAAGAGCTTCTCGTACTTTTGCAGTTAAATCCCAAGGATTTTTTGAGATTTCCGCATAATTTGCAAGCGTTTCCAGAATAGTAATGATATTTCGGATAGAAACGTTTTCTTCAAGAAGATTCTGAAGAACTTTTTCAATCTGACCATAAGAAAGTTTTGCCTTATCAAGTACTTCTTCAACAAGCACAGGATTCTTTTCTTTTACAGTATCAATAATTGAAGAAACTTCCTGTCGTCCCAGCATTTCTGCTGCATGAGCACGTATTATTTCTGTTAAATGAGTTGCAATAATTGTTGGTGGGTCAACAACTACATAACCTGCTTCTTCTGCTTCGGCCCGCCTGTCTTCAGGCAGCCAGATTGCATCCATTCCAAAGGCAGGGTCTTTTGTTTTTTCTCCCTTTAATGGATTTATAACTGCACCGGTATCCATGCACATATAATATCCAAGTCTTATATTTGCATGACCATATTCAATTCCCTTAATCTTAAAACTGTAATCATTAGGATCTAGAGTCATATTATCTTGAATACGGATTTTTGGAATAACAAATCCCATATCAAGCTTGGCTTCATTACGTATTCTTGTAATACGCTCCAAAAGCTCAGCACCTTTTTCTTTGCTAACAAGAGGAATAAGGGCATATCCAAGTTCAAGAGAAAGAGGATCAAGCATTGCAATTTTTTCATCATTAACGGATATTGCAGAGGATTGATTTGTTGCCTTTTCCCTATCTTCTGCTTCTTTTTTAGAAAGCTGCTCCTTATTTTGATTTCTAACCATTCGGTAGCCAATAAATGCGAACAAGGCACCAATCGGAATAAGAAGTAATTGTGTCTGCTTTCTTAAAACCAGTCCTGAAATAATTAAAACGCCACCAACAATTTCGTAAATATGACCATCTCGGGTAAAGTCTAATCTAATCTGTTCGCCCAAATCTTCATCAGATTTAGTACCTGTAACAAGGATACCTGTTGCAAAAGAAATAATAAGGGATGGCAGCTGAGAAATAAGACCGTCACCAATAGTTAAAATTGAATAAGTTCTCAGAGAATCCTGAAAAGTCATATTGTTATAAACCATTCCCATAATAAATCCACCGATAAGATTTACTACAGTAATGAAAATGCCAGCCTTTACGTTTCCAGAAACAAACTTTGAAGAACCGTCCATATTAGAATAAAAGTCAATTTCCTTTCTGATTGCATCTTTTAAACGCATTGCTTCCTGATCATCAATCATTCCGGAGTTTAAGCGATTATCTACATCAAAAAACTTTTGACTCATGGAATCCAATGAGAAGCGGGCAGCAACCTCAGAAACTCGGCCGGCACCTTTTGTAACAACAACAATCTGTATTACAATTATGATAATAAAGATTACAAAACCAATTACAAGATTATTTCCCGCAACAATTCTTGCAAAGGCCTGAACCATTGCACTTTGTTCATTTGAAGTTCCGGCTGTATTGGCAGATTTTAATAATATTAATCTTGTTGATGCAATATTTATACCAAGACTGAACATTGTATCAAAAAGAATAACTCGAGGGAAAGTCTGAAAATCAGATGCACGAGGCGTGGACAAAACCGAAAGCATAATAATAATTGAAAAAGCAAGATTTAAAATCATGCATAAGTCAATTAATACTTTTGGAATTGGTATAAAAATAAGAAATATGACTAAAACAGCAGCTACAGCAACATAATTTTGCTGCAAAATTGTTAAAACTGCATTTCCTCGACGTTCGTTTGCCATTAGTCCCCACCCAGCAATCTACTAATTTATTTACTATCCTTTAATATTTGACTATATATTACAGAAATTACTTTAAAGTAATCTTCTGGTATTATATCACCAATTTTTGTATCTGTATATAGTCCTCTCGCCACAGGACGATTTTCTACAATAGGTTTGTTATATTCCCGGGCCAATCTTCTTATTGTAAAAGCCATTTCATCCTCACCCTTTGCTGTTACAACAGGAGCTTCTGATTTTTCCTGTTCATACTTCAAAACTACAGCAAAATGTGTAGGGTTGGTGATTACAACATCAGATTCTGCAACTGCTTTAGGAATATTTCTTGCAAGAACTTCCCTCTGCATCTGCTGAAGACGACCTTTTACCTCAGGATCTCCTTCCAATTCCTTATATTCCTGCTTAACTTCCTGTTTGGTCATTTTCATATTTTCCATAAACTCATGTCTTTGAACAAAATAATCAGGAATTGAGATTACAAGAAAAACAATTGAAACTACAATAAGCAGTTGAGCTGCCATTCTTGCAATTTTTCCGACAGAAGAAAGAATCTGACCATTGCTTATAATTTCTACAAGTTGAAACAAATCTTTTTTAATAAAAATATAAGCAACAAAATAAATAATCACAACTTTTCCAAGAGATTTTGCTATATTAAACAAACCTTTTGCAGAAAAAATTGTCTTCTGAAAATACTGTCCAAACTTAGGAAGAATATTCGAAAACTTTGGTTCCAGCGGTTTCCAGCTGAATAAAAATCCTTTATTTTGAATTATATTTGCAAGCAAACCGGCTATAACAGCAACTGCACAAATTGGAAGAATTATACGGATATAAGGCAAAATAAAAGCTGTAAAAAGATTTTTATTTGAAATATCCGGCGAACTGCACCTGGAAAAATAATAACGGAATATACCAATACATTGTCGCAAAATACTTTTTCCAAAAGCAATAAGAACCAGGCAGGAAAATAAGAGAACCAGGGAACTGCTTATTTCCTGACTTTTTGCGACTCTTCCTTCTTTACGGGCTTTTTCAATACGGTACTCCGAAGGTTCTTCGGTACGGCCTTCATCTTCTGCAGCCAATTACTTTACACCTCCCGGACTAAGATTAAAAAGATTATCCAGATTAAAAAATCCATTTTCAAAGGAACGAATAAAGAAATCACTCATCTCTGGAATTAAAATAAAAATCAAAAGGAATGACACTAAAATCATAATAGGGAAACCTTCAGACAAAAGGTTCATCTGAGGAGCAGCTTTAGACAAAAGACCAGTACAAATAGAAATCAACAAGAGGGTTCCCATAATTGGTAAGGCTATAATCAGCGCATCAGAAAAAAGTTTTGTAAGTCCCCTTAATAAAAACTGAATAAAATCTTCTCGATTTATAATCAAAGAAATTGTATTAAGAGTTTTTACACTTGAACCAAGGCCTCCTAAAAAGAGCCGCTGGAACCACTGGCTCTGCATAAAAACAAGCATTGCAATAAAATTAAAAAATTGTCCCATAAGAGGATTCTCAACCTGAGACAGAGCATCATAGGTACTTGCAGCACTAAATCCCATCTGAAAGGCCATAAACTGACCGGCAGAAGAAAAGGCAGAAAAGATAATTGTTATATAAAATCCAATAATCACACCTATAAGTCCTTCCCCAATTGCTATAAAAAGGTAATTCAGAGAAAAGATTCCATCTTCGCGGATAAAGGAATTATATGAAGAAAAATCGACTGTTCCAAGCAGAAAAAAAGCCATGTAACCTGCAAGAGCAACTTTAGCAGCTCTCGAAACCGCACGCATTGAAAAAAGAGGCAGAGTCAAAAGCATAGTGAAAGAACGAATAAAGAGAAGAAGGAATACTGGTGCATTCATTAAAACATTATTCATCATTCTCACCTGCGTTTCATTTTATTATTTTGCAAAATCCGGGATACGGCTGAATAAAGCGACAGTGTATTCTGAAAGAGAAGCAAACATAGTACCACCTAAAAGAGCAATTACAACAAGAATAACAATAAGCTTAGGTAAAAAAGTAAGAGTTTGTTCCTGAATGGATGTAACAGCCTGTAAAATAGCGACAATCAGCCCCACTATCAAAGCAAGGC
>JAILQA010000489.1 GCA_024699205.1 Treponema sp.
TTTCCATTATTTTGGAATAAAAGATGTAGAAGGAATCGATTACGAGAAGCTCACACATAAACCAGAAGATGGTGAAGAATATCTCAATGAAGTTGCAAAAATGCTTATGAAGAGCAAACGTGCAGATTACATTTTTGAGAAAATAAACTTTTATGGTCATGACGGTGACAAGACAAAGTGCCTTGGTTTTTGTGCGACAGTCGATCATGCAAAATACATGGCAGAAGAGTTTAATAAGAAACTAGGTGAAGGTGTTGCTATTGCTCTTTCTGGAGAAGACTCTGTGCCAGAACGCCAGAAATATCTTCAGCAGTTGGAAGATGATGATACAAAACTTCAGTATATTTTCTCACGAGATATTTTTAATGAAGGAATCGACGTACAGGATGTAAATCTTGTTCTTATGCTGCGTCCCACGCAATCTTCTATCGTCTTTACTCAGCAGCTTGGGCGAGGCCTAAGAAAAATCAAAGGAAAGGAATTCTTAACAGTTTTAGATTTTATTGGTAATTATCAAAAATCATTCCTTATGACCAGTGTTTTTTCAAAAGAGCCTAATCCGGATAAAAAAACTCGCTTACGAGAAGTTGCAACAGATTTTGTTGATATTCCAGGTGATACATTTATCCATTTTGATAAAATTGTAAAAGAACAGATTCTAAAGCAGATTGATAAAGAAAAGTTCATGTCAGATGAAAATCAGAAAAAAGCATATTTTGTTTTCAGAAAAGATAATGGAAACAAAATGCCATATTTGACTGATTATATTAAACATGGTTCCGACCTGGATCCTTGTGTATTTAGTAAGATCAAAAAAGGAACTTTGCTTTACCATTCATATTTTGAATTTGTGGCAAGTGCAGAAAACGAGATTAATTCATCTGAATCAGTAATTCTAAATCAACTGTCTCAGAATAATATTTTTACAGATTTTTTATTTTTCTTAGAAAATCTTTTACCAGCAAAAAGAATCGAAGAATTGTGCATTATAAACTATCTGATTCATAATCCGGCAGAAACTGTTTCTATAGAAAAATTAACAACGCTTATAAAAAGATATATAGATTATGAAAAAACTGAAAATTTAATTCACGCCTGCAGATTGTTAAATGGTGATTTTGGCTTTTATGATGACCAAAAGAAAGCAAAAGAAGTTTTAGAAAACATAAAATTTAATTTTGACGGAAAAACAATTTCCCTTAATCAAAAAGTAAAAAATCTTTTCTCTTCGTCAAATAAAGAAAATATATCAAAGTGGACTAATGAATATATCGAATATGCTCTTTTAAGATATGATGAAGAGTTCGGACGGAAAGATTATGGATTTCCATTCCTAAAACCTTATGCAAAATATTCAATGCGAAATATTGCGCCTCTTTGCAATTATGAAAAAAGTCATAGTTCCTTCAGAGGCTCAGGTTTACTGACAAATGCAAAGCCCCAGTATTTTATATTTGTTGATTTGTATAAATCTGATGATATTCGAGAAGAGATCAATTATCACGATAAGTTTATTTCTTCAAATGTATTCCAGTGGCAATCTCCAAATAATATGACTCAAGACAGCGAACGCGGAAAAGATGTCATCAATAATACAGAACGACACACACACCTTCATCTATTTGTCAGAAAGTTTAAAGAAGTTGAAGGTATTCCACAGGATTATATTTACCTAGGAGAAGTTGCTACAATGCTAGATACAGCAAAAGGGGAATGTCCGGTAACAATGAATTTTGCAATTCCAGAATTACCAGCAGATTTATATAATGACTTTATAACCGATGTAGATAAAACAAAAATAGAGGCATAAAATGAAACAAATCATCGTAAGCGGAGCCATCATTCTCCGTACAAATCCAGAAACAAATAAAAAAGAAATATTTACAACTCAACGTGGTTATGGCGACTATAAAGATGGTTGGGAAATTCCAGGCGGAAAGCTTGAGCCGGGCGAGACTCCCCAGCAGTGTATTGAACGTGAAATCCGTGAAGAACTAGCAACCGAAGTAAAAGCTGAAAAGATTCTTGGTGTAGTTGACTACGATTATCCAAACTTTCATCTTACAATGCATTGTATGTTGTGCACGATTGTATCTGGTGATTTGGAACTTTTGGAACATGAAGCCGCAAAATGGGTTACAAAAGAAACACTCCGTTCTGTTGATTGGCTTCCTGCAGATCAGTTGATTTTGGATAAAATTGAAGAGCTTCTTTCCGAATAATCATTTCTGGAAATAAATGCCACAAATGATATACAAAGAATTTCATCCGTATAAAAAATTCTGTTTATCCGGATAAAGCCATCAACTTTATCCGTATGGACGTTTTTGTTTATCCGGATAAACGTATCCATTTTATCCGGATAAAATCAAAAAAAAATCCCGATTTATACGGTAAAATCCGTACAAAATCGGGATAAAATTGCAACAAAACCCGGATAAAATAGACCTGTATGTCAAAAAAGCTACAGGTCTAAAACCTTTCACCAGGCGGAGCTTTATTTATTCCAGTTCCGCCGCAGCATCATCAAAACCGCTGATTAATCGCCGTTTCCTGCGTCGGAGTCCGTTCCGCTTTCAGCAGGAGTTTCTGTTTCGTCCTTATCGATGAACCGTGCATCCAGTTTTACATACTCCGGTTTATTGAGTTTTGCCTTAAGCATTGAATCCGGTGTATACATAACCCTAAGTCCATCAATGTCATTTGCCGTAACCAGGTTCGCCTTATCATAACCTTTACACTCCGCTTTGTTTTTAAAACCAAGTTTAAAGATTCCAAAGTTGTCGAGCCTTACCTTATACCCCAGCAGCATATATTTCGGCACTGTTGTAAGAAGGCTCTGAATTACACCAATTATTTCTGTAGCCGTAAGTGTCGTACTTTGCGAAATATCTTCCGCAAGCTGATTCACTCCGATTTCTGCAATATATGCAGGGGCAGGATAAAACTTTCCCTCTGCATCCACATCCTGCGGATTTAACCGCTTTCTACTAACAAATGGAACAGCCATAGCTATTACCTCCATGTAATTTTAAGCTGTCTTGCACTCCTGATTTCAGGCAATACAATCTAGTTCGACGAACGTTCGATTTGTACTGTTTTTGACTGCAAAATTCAACTTTTTTAGAATAAAACTTGATAAAACATTCGATTTTATCTCCTGTTTACGCTGTAAATATAATAAAACTCCGTTTAAAAGGCAAATTTTTATTCGATTTTTTCGAATATTTTTATAACTTTTTATTGATAATCAGTAATAACAGCACTATAATATTGATAGATTCGAAGAATTTACAAAAAGGAATGCTATGCTAGTAAAATTCAGTATTTCAAATTTTTTATCGTATAATAAAAAACAAACTTTCACTTTGGAAAGCGGCCGTGTAACCAAAAAGAGTGACCATCTTCTTACCGACAGCAACACAGGCAAAAGCCTTCTGCATTTTGCCGCCATATATGGAAAAAACGGTGCAGGAAAATCAAACTTTATCAAGGCTGCTTCATTACTAAAGACTTTTATTGTATCAGGGAAACTTCCACAAAAAGCAGGAGACTTGTGGTGCAAGATTGAAGATACAAATCAATCCAAGCCGACAGAATTTGAAATTGAATTTATCGCTGACGGGATTCTTTATGAATATAATCTTTCTATTATATTAGCAACCGGAGTTATTACCAAAGACGAGCTTATCCGCATTAACGGAAACCGAAAAACAAAGCTGTATTACAAAAATTTAGAAACCGGCGGATATACATTTCATAACAGCATCAAAGGTCACAATAGGGATTTAGAAGTTTTAAGCAGGACTTTCGCAATGAGCGGAAGTACATTTTTGTTCAGCATAAATCATAATACACAAGGTTTTTATGCCGCAAATCCGCAGGCCATTATATTAAGAAATGTATTTCTTTGGTTCATGGATACCCTTGAAGTTATTTTTCCTGACCAAAGTTTACAGCAATCGTCTCTTTTACAATATGAAATCAGCAAATCTGATTTTGAAAAACTTCTTAAAGATTTTGATACCGGCATTGAAGCTATCCGTCTTGAAAATGTAACTAAAGAAAAGGTCTTTGAAAATATTGATTTTAAGCTTCAGCAGCAAGTAAATCTTGGGATGGCTCTTGTTTCTCATCTGACTGATTTTGCCGCAATTAACAATCAGCTTGAAATTGAAATTCCTTTACAGGAATCAAGTAATATATTTTCTCAGGTAGTAAGGACGCGCAGGAATATTTTTATAATTAATCTTGAAAAAGACGGAAAGTTTCATTTTTACTCGCTCAAATTTATTCATAATATAGGCGGAAAAAAACTTGAATTTACAATGCAAAACGAAAGTGACGGAACTTACCGCCTGTTTCAACTAATAGAAATTCTTGTCTGCAAAAAAGACAAAGTCTTTATTATGGACGAAATAAACCGCAGCCTGCACCCGAAGCTTACCGTACAATTTGTAAAAAAATATTTTGAACATGCAAACGGCCGTAAAGTTCAGCTTGTAACAACAACTCACGAAAGCCGTATAATGAACCATGACATTGTCCGCCGTGACGAAATCTGGATTTGCGATAAAAATGATGATTCAAGTACTAAAATGTACAGTCTTGAAGATGAACAGGTACGCATTGACAAAGTTCTGGACGAAAACTATATGAACAATGTCTGGGGCGGCGTTCCGGTTTTTGAAGATGAATAAAAGAGAAAGGACATAATTTTTCTATGTCACACCCTCGTTCTCTTGCGGATTCAACCTTATATCTAGAAGCTTATCTATCTTGGCATTCCGCAAACGCCGTCTGAGCAGGAACTTTCTGCAACCGGTTTAGAAAGAAAATCCTGCCAGAGGAATGTCCATACACCTTCTTCGGCCGAAACCACAGGAATTCCAATCAAGCCTTTTTCCTTTGCCTTAGCAAATTTTTCATTTGAATCACGCAATGCTAAAAACGCCTTTAAATTACGCAGATCACTTGTAATATCATAAT
>JAILQA010000005.1 GCA_024699205.1 Treponema sp.
TCTATCAAAAAAAAACTTGATGAAAACATTGCAAAACAAAAAGAAGAAGATGAACTTTTTGAAAGGTTTCTTGAATCAGGAAATGAAATAAACGAAAAAAAGCCTCAGAGTGAACTTGAAAAATATGCAAACTTTTTCAAAAACTTTATTTATGAAAATCAGGATGAAACTTTAATAGAGCAGATTTCCTTTTATAAAAATGACCTTTCTTCTTTGTATACACCTGGAAAAGAAGCCGCAGCTGAAGGTTATAAAGGAAATACTTTTGAAAAAGAAATTCTTAATGCAAAAATAAACGGACTTATTTCCGGAGAAATTACAGTTTATGAAGAATATATTTATGTCGCGGTTTCTCTCTATATATATCCGGGCGCAAAATGCGTAAGCACAGTTTCGGAAGTTGGAACCATAGATGAACTTGATTTTATAGCAGAAAGCCTTGGCCAGCAGTTGATTCCTTCTTTGACTAATTCCATGCCTATTTCGCTAAAAGTAAAAATCAATCCGCCGGAAGCCGTACCTTCTGTTCAAATGTATATTGACGGTAATCTTATTCAGAATATAAATAATGAAGTCAATCTGGATTCGGGAGTTCATTTTATTCAATTTTCTGCAACAAATTATAAATCTGCAGGAACTTCATACTTTTTTGCAGGAAACAAAAAATACCAGATTGAAGTGAACCTTAAGGAAGTTGTTAAGGGAGAAATGTTTGTTACCGATTCTTCTCCTGAAACGAAAAATAATTTTATTTCCAAAATAGGAAGTTTTTTTGAGCCTCCTGTGGAAACTTTAAACGGCTCCTTTTATATAAATGGTGTTCTTACTGATAAATATGAAGATAAATCAAAAATCCAGATAAATGGAGATTTGATTTTGGGGCAGTTTGTTTCAGAAAATGGTGAGACAAGTTTTTATTATATTCCGCCTGAGCAATCCCTTCCAAATCAACTTTTATATGTAAAACCCCAAGCCTTTAATCGCAATGATTATATAGAAAAGCACAGAAGAAGAATGTACACTGCTTATAGTGGTCTTGTTGTTTCTTTGATTCCTTATTTTGTTACAAAAGGACAATATCAGAATAATCTTGCGGCAAAAGAAGAAGAAAAAGCCTTTATCTGGAATATAGCAAATAAAGTTTCTTCGGGGATTTCAGTTGGCTGTGGAATCTGGCTGACTTATGAACTTGTACGCTATTTTATGGCGGCTGATAGTGTTATTCCGCAAAAAACTGAAGTTATTGGTACTTATGTTCCACCGGTAATAAATGACTTGCCTGTAAATGAAGAAAAAGCATCTGAAAATAAATCTGGAAATGAAGAGGAGAATATAAATGAAGAAAACTTTCGGTGAAAAAATAAAAGCATTGTTTTCAAAAAAGGCGTCTGTTACTGAGCAGTTTTACGAAGAGCTTACAGACCTGCTTGTTGAAGGGGACGTTGGCGCAAAGGCTGCCTTTGAAATTGTAGATGAACTTGAAGAAATCTGTTCAAAAAATAAAATTAAAGAAGAAAATCAGATAATAGAAGAATTAAAGAAAATACTGCTTTCCTATGTTCAGCAGATAGATTTAAAGCCGGAGCCGGAACATCAGAATGTTTGGATGGTTTTAGGTGTTAATGGAGTAGGAAAAACAACTTCAGTTGCAAAGCTGGCAAAATGGTTTATGAATCATGGAAGTGATAATGTTGTTCTTGCCAGTGCAGATACTTTCAGAGCGGCCGCAATTGAACAACTGGCAATGCATGGTGAAAAAATCGGCGTTCGTGTTGTAAGCCATCAGCATGGTTCGGATCCTTCCTCTGTTGTTTTTGACGCTGCTGAAGCCCTAAAGGCAAAAGGACCTGGACTTGTTCTTGCAGATACTGCAGGTCGCCTCCATAACAAAGAAAATCTTGTCCGCGAATTGCAGAAAATTGATAAGATTTGCCGAAACAAGGCAGATGAAGGCTGCTATAAAAAAATTATTGTTATTGATGCAACTACTGGTCAAAATGCTTTGAGGCAGGCAGAAGTTTTTAATGATGCTGTCGGAATAGATGCGGTTGTAATGACAAAATATGATTCTACTGCAAAGGGTGGCGTTGCTGTTTCAATTTGCAAGGAACTTAAAATACCGGTGGCCTTTGTTTGTACCGGCGAAAAATATGATGATATCGGACTTTTTGATTCCGAAAAATATATTAACGAGTTTTTAGGATTATAGTTTTTGAAAAAATATGCTTTGTATATTCTTGCTCTGATTTCGGCAGGAATTCTGTTAGTTTCATGTTCTCACAAAAAAGTTTCCTTTTCAAAAGAGACAACAGATGCGCAGAGAATGATTTTTTTTCAGGCAAGATATTCTAAAACTGGTAAAAAAGATGCTTCGCTGTCAAATAATTTGTATTATCCGCCGGCCTTAAATAAGTTTTTTTTCAGACACAGCATGAAAAACGGGGAATTGTGCTATCTTATTGAACTTTATGTCCCGGAATTCAAGGGATTAATAGACAGCGAGTCTTTTTCCTGGAATATTTATGATGACGGCAGCTGGGTTGATGAGACTGTTTTTTCTCTAGAAGAAGAAAGACTTGGTGCTGAACTCTTTGATTTAATGGAAAATACACTTGAGATTCCTTCTCCAATAGAAGAAAGAGAAATCTTAGAAAATACTGAGGCT
>JAILQA010000022.1 GCA_024699205.1 Treponema sp.
TCACTGCTACAGACCGAAGTGGAAACAAATATGTAGAGGGACCACACAATCTTTATATCGATCCTAATTCAGATTTACCTATCTGTAATATTACTAACCCATATCCAAATATGCGTGTT
Source organism: Treponema sp. (assembly GCA_024699205.1). GTDB lineage: Bacteria > Spirochaetota > Spirochaetia > Treponematales > Treponemataceae > Treponema_D. Next base: position 120 of record JAILQA010000022.1, read on the forward strand.
GTAGGTAACCTGAACATCGTAGGAACTTGTGTAGATGATGATGCGGTTTCCTATGTTGAATTAGTTTTTGATGATGATATCGATCATCCTGTTAGAGCCGAAGGTCGCGAATTCTGGTCATATTATCTTGATACGCTCAACCTTAACGAAGGTCTTCATACAATAAAAGTTACTGGTTACGATGTAAACGGATTACCAAGTAAACCAGTCACAATGAACTGGCAGTTGGACAGAAATCAGCCGGTAACAGAAATCCAGGACAAAACCATGGGTATTCTTGTTTCTGGAAAGGTTAATTTCCAGGGTGAAGTATCCGACGGAAACGGTATAAAAGAACTGTATTATTCTCTTGATAATGGAAGATTCTTTACTCCAATCAAATTAGGAAAAGCAAAAGATACTTCCACAATGCCATTTTCACTTACAATTGATACAAAGCCGCTTCCTGACGGACCATCCGTTCTCTGGTTTAAAGCAGTAGATAATTCTGGTTCTCAGGGTGTTTATTCTTTCCTTTATTATATTGATAACACAAAACCTGATGTTGATGTAATCTATCCGGCTTCAGACGAATATTCAAACGGAATGTTTACAATTGCCGGTTATGCAAAAGATACAGTTGGTATTACCGAGTTAACCTGGACTTTTGGTGATGAAAGTGGCGAGTTTGAACTTATTCCAGGTAATCCTTATTGGGCAGTAAACGTAAATACAATTGGTGCAGTAAAAGAACGTTCCCGCAAGTTTACAATTCATGCAGTAGATAAAGCAGGAAACGTTGTAGATAAAGCAGTTAACATTCTTCTTAATCAGGAAGATGATAAACCTGTTGTAGAAATCTCTGACCCTTCACCAGCACAAATCTTTAATGGTGATGATCAACTGCTTTTTGTTCGCGGTATTGCCCGTGATGATGATAGCGTAAAATCAGTTAGAATCCAGCTTGATGACAAAGAACCAATAATTCAGGCAACCAGAGGTGTATTCTATCAGGAATTAGGCAAGGCTTCTGACCTTTCTGCTGGAAACCATAAAATTACAGTAGTCGCAGTAGATGAAAACGATATCGAAGGTAATCCTACAGTTGTTCAGATAAGTTCAAAAGGCCTTCCTCCTCAGTTTGAAAATCCATCTATTGTACGAGGAAAAGAATCTCTTCCATTTGAAAACGGCGACGAAATCCATCCAGAAAGCAATGCTTCTTTTGGAGTAACCGTAAAATCTGACAGCGGAATTAAAGCCGTTCATACCGAAATGCATTATGGAAAAGGCGGTATTCTTGAAAACGACGTTGAACTCAAAAATGTTGGTTCCTATAACGCTCTATTCCCTTTCAATTCTGAATCACCAAAAGGCATTATTACCTTTGTTGTAAAAGCAACCGATGCAATCGACCGTGTTTCAGAGACAAGATACTACGCTTATGTAACAAATACTTCTGTTGTAAAATCTAATGGAGTACAGATTGTTTTTGATGACAGTACAGTTTCAGAATCTGGCGTAATTATAAATAATCCTGCCTTCCCTGTAACCGGATATCTTATTGGTGCAAAACTTTCTGCAGTAGAATTAGTTCCTGAAACTGATTTTGCAAAAGTTGAAACCTCTGGAAATCTTATAAAATTAATTCCAGGGAATGCAATTGGTAGTTCAGAACCAATCGTTGTTACAGTAACTACCGACAAAGGCGAAACTATAGAATCTAAACCGCTTACATTTAAATATGATAAGGTTTTACCAACCCTAAAAATTGACAATCATTCTGAATCCAATTCATTGAATGGAAAATCCGGATATGTTTCAATCTCGGGTTCTGTAACTTGTGATACTGGAGTTGGTGGTGTTAGTTACCGAATCTTGGGAGCACAGCCTGAATTAAAAGCTGGTGTAATTTCTTCAATGAAAGCACTTCCAGCCTCTGATTTTGTTCCTGTTGCAGTAAGCGAAGAAGGAACCTTTAAGATTGGAATTGATACAAGCAGACTTGGTGATGGTATGTTTGTTGCCGAAGTTATTGCTGAAAGTGCCGGCGGAAATAAAGTTTCTAAGGGAGTTGCAATATCTAATATCCCTGATTTACCGGAAGGAACTGCTCCAAAAGCTCCTGTAATCAGCTGGCTTGAAGGTATGGATGTTTATGCAGTCGGTGCTTATCAGGGTACAGTCGACAGAGATTTTTATGTATTCCCACGCAATGAAATGGTAGAAGGCTCAAATCCACTTGCAGCTTATGTTGTTCCTGATGGTGGAAAAGAAGTTGCTTCCCGATATACAGCATATAAAGATCCAACTCTCGATGCAAACTTTGCTCTAGTTGATGGCCACAGTTATTACAGTGGAATGACAGTTACACTTCCTTATGGACTTCAGAAAGTTCCAGAAAATTACGTTTCAGTTTATATTGATACAGGTGCTGTTGTAAGTTCAGTTACCTATGAAATTACAGGTGAAGAAGTTCCTGGCGGCGATAACGTACAGAAGGGTACTGTAAAACTTGAAAAACCTTTACCTGGAGATACACGCTGGATTGCCGATATTCCATTGAACAATCTTCCTGCCAGAGTAAATCATATTGCTGTAACTATAAAAGCTGGTTCTCTTGAAAAAACAATTTCTGGTTCTATTACTGTTGTACGAAATAACGAATCCTATCTTGTTGAAGATACAGAACAAATCTTCACTTTTGCAGATTTAGACACAGTTTATGATGCAGATAATGAAAACTGGGTATTAAGTAATAATTCTAAATACTTCCTGTACGCAAATCTTCCTTCTCCAGTTACGGCAGAATTGGTTTGCGATGCACCTGGTCTTTTACTTGCCTCAGAGGCTGGAAAGAAGTTCTTTACCTTGTATGCAGAAAAAGATGGCCTTTATAGCGATGTAAAGATTGTATTTACTGATGGCAATGGCACAACTCACGAAACTCCTTACATGAATTTCCTGGCAGACTCAGAAGCTCCTGAACTGAATCTTCAGACTCCTGTCCTTCACCAGTGGCTGGGTGACTGGATAAAAGTTTCTGGTACAGCAGCCGATTCTCTTGGTGTTCGCAGCGTAGAATATTCTACAAATAATGGTGCTTCCTGGACTCCATTTGTAATTCAGGGAACTTCAAACGAAAGCAATATCGGTGTTACCTTCAACGAAGATGTTGAAATTAGTTATCTTCCTGATGGTTTATTTGGTCTTGATATTCGTGCTATCGATAACGCCGGACATATTAGTGAAGTACATACAGCCTGCTTCAAAGATACAAAAGCACCTCAGGCTACTGTAATTCTTCCTCAATCAGATGATGTTATTAATGGTGAAAACCTTCTTGTTATTAAAGTTGAAGATGAAGGCTATTTCAACGATGTTCAGTATGTAATTTGTCCGGAAGGAAAAGAAGAGGATATAAGAAAGTCTATCGATGTAGGACACGTGGTTACCTGCTATGTTGGTGGTGAAACTATGCCGTTTGATGATTCATTAGCCTTTGTATTCTCAGATGAAGCTGGAAATAAAAATATTATGGATACCTGGTTCTACAAGGTTGATAGTGAATCTGACCTTCCACGTGCCGAAATCCATGTTCCGGAAGAGCTTGAAGTAGTAACAAGAGACTTTACTATTTCCGGTATTATTTATGATGATGATGGCGATTCAACAATCTGGTATAGAATAGATGATGGTGAATACATACAGATTCCAGAACCAAACACAAGCTTCTCAATCGATGTGCCAATCATTACTATGGCAGATAACGAACACACAGTTTCTGTTTATGCAGTTGACGTAAATGGTGTTCGCGGACTTGAAACAACAAGAACCTTCAGAGTTTCTCTGGAAGAGCCTAAGGGTGAAGTTGTTGAACCTGCAATTGATGTTTCTGTTTCTGGCGTAGTAACCCTTTCTGGTGTTGCAAGCGATAAGAACGGTATTGCAAAAGTAGAAGTTTCTCTCGATAACGGTAACTCTTTCAATGATGCAGAAGGTGGAGAAGACTGGTCTTATACAGTAGATTCCCGTGCAATTCCTGGTGGTACAGAAGTAGTATTCCTTAGAATTACTGATAATTATGGTATCGTTGGACTTTATTCAAGTCTTATCAATATCGATAACGATGCTCCTTCAATCACTCTTGATATGCCTGTGGATGATTCGACAACAACTGGTGAATTGTTCTTTGCTGGTTCGGCATTCGATAACGTAGAAATTACCCGCATGTATGTTACAATCCGCAATATGGAAGAACCATCTTCTGAAGTTGTTGTACGAGATCTCACTGTTGATTACATCATTGGTGAATATCTTGATATTACAGATTTGGATAACGGTTATTATAATATTCAGTTTACTGGTGAAGATATGGCTGGTAATAAAACAAACATCAGCCGAAATGTTCATCTTGATAAGACCCTGCCACCTGCTCAGGTTGACATTCTTTATCCTATGAATGGTGAACATAAGAACGGTAAATTTAATATTTATGGTCAGGTTGCTTCTAATCAGAATAGCCCAATCCGTTCTCTGAGACTTTTTGTTGATGATGTTTATGTAAAAGATGCAGAACTGTCAAATACTGGCTTCTTTAAGATTTCTATTTCACCAACTTCTCAATATGATTCTGGTGAATACGATATCGATGGTAACCCAATTAAAGTTACAAGAGCCGACTTAACTGACGGTGTACATACAATTCGTGTAGATGCAATGCTTGAAAATGGTCAACAGTATTCATCACGCAATCAGACTTTAACTTATAAAACTTACGGTCCTTGGGTAACTCTTGATAATTTCGCCTACGGTTATTTTGCTATAAATCGTCCATTCCTTAGGGGAGAAGCCGGTTATACACTTTCCGAAGAAGAAGTATTTAAATTAAAGGCAAAAGATACCAAGAAAGAAGAAAAAGACATGATTGCTGCTAAAGCTGTTGAAAAGATTGAAATAAGTTTAAACAACGGAAAAACTTACGAGCAGCTTTCTACAAAAGCAAATTGGGCATATCGTGTTGAAAACGAAGATATTCCTGAAGGCTACCACTTTATGCTGGTTCGCGCCACAATGAAGAACGGTGAGACTGCAGTAGAACGCTTTGTTATTCAAGTTGATAATGCATCTCCTTCTGTAAGATTGATTACTCCAAACAGAGGTGGACATTATAACCAGGAAATGATTGTTTCCGGACTTTCACAGGATGATGTTGCCCTCCAGAGTGTAACTGTTGCTCTTCGTAAGGGTGATAAGGCTGGATACGAACTTCCTTCATTTGTTCAGGGCTTGTATCTTGATTTGCGCTTCTTTGGTCCAATGCTCTTTAACTT
>JAILQA010000052.1 GCA_024699205.1 Treponema sp.
GCATGGATTCCGTCTGGAATATTAACATCTCCGGAATATTCCTGCCAGAAGTTTTCAAACTCAACAGGGATTTTTCCTAAAACTTCGCCATCCCACTTTGTTTTTACTTCAAAATATCCGCTTGCATAGCCGCGAACCTTCAGTGTGATTTTTTTTGTATCCTTAAAATCAAAATATTTAAAGCCGGCACTTGCATTGTTGTGAAGATTAAAAATATATCCTGGATTTTCATCGCCATCACCACCGTCCTGCATGATTTTTGGATAATTTTCTGCTCCAATATATATGGCCGGTTTGTCGGTAAAAAGATTGCAGGCAATGTAAGCCGGATATTCACCTTTTCCCTTAAGTGGACCACCGTTTAAACCACAGGATGTAATTTCAACTTGGGGAATACTGCCATCTTCAAGGATTTTGATTTTTTCGGCACAGCCCTGTCGGGAATACCAGGTGTTATTCGTGTGGCGGTGATAGAAAATGTAATACTGGCCATTTATAAGTTCAAAGCCACCGTGGTTGTTTGCGCCTAATGCTGCCGGCATATCAGCTGCTTTGTAGCTGTCGATGTGCAAATCAGTGTTGCTGACAATAACTCCGCCATATTTAAAATCTTTTACTGGTGATTTACTTGTGGCGTAGCATAATTCGTGCATGGCAATTGAAGAATAGACAAAATAATAGGTGTCTTTTACTTTTCTGATGGAAGAAGCTTCAAAGAACTCGTGTCCTTCAAAATCAGAGCCTTTTGAGTACATGTTGCCTGGGACTATAAAACGAGGTTCTTCTTCGATTGTAAGCATGTCTTTTCCAAGAATAGTTACCATAGCCCCGTGTCGGCTTTTATCTCCGTTTCCGCAGAAGCCGGTGTAAAGATAGGTTTTATCTCCTTCTGTTAAGACTGCCGGATCAAACTGGGGTTCATCACCTGGACGCTCTCCCAGTCTTGTGCCGTCTTTATAATGAACATAACCGTAGAACTTGTATTTTCCAGCTGGACTATCGCAAACTGCTACAGAAACAATGCTTACCTTGTCATAAACATAATAAAGATAATAGCGTCCGTCTGGTCCCTGAGTTACGTCTGGTGCGTACAAAACCATGCGACCCTTCTGATTTATTGGATCTGAGAAGCGGGTATAAATTACGCCTTCATAGCGCCAGTCTGAAAGGTTATTCACTGGGGCTGAATAGCAAACGTAATCACCGGGGCAGAAAACCCAGCCATTAAAAAAGTCATGGGAGCCATAAACATATACTCTGTCTCCAAAAACATGAGGCTCACCGTCTGGAACGTATTCCCAGGAAGGAAGATAAGGATTGAATGCCTGTTTTATCATAATGACTCCAAATAAATTATTTGGCTCTGGAAATCACCCCAAAGTCTTTTTATGCCTATTCCGGCATTCATAATTGTTTTGCCTGTAAGGATTTGCGGTGGATATTCTGTCTGATTTTCATCAGGGAAAGTAATTTTGTATTTAGAATCCGCATTCAGACCAGGAACTTTAATAAATCTTGTCTTGTAGTTTGGATGATATAAAACTTGTACATAAGTTACAAGGGCTTGTTTTTTGTCTTTTGAAATGCTTGTCCAGACATCATATTCATTGTTTTGTGAAAAACTTGCGATGCGGTAATAATCTCCTTCACGAACAAGAGAACTGTATTTTTTGTAAAGCTCAACCTGGTGAGGAATCATTGCCCTTTCTTCTGGCGGCAATTTTGTAATATCAAGCTCGTAGCCAAAGGTTCCGCTCAAAGCAACATAGCCACGGGTCTTGAAAGGTGTAATACGGCCTACCGCGTGGTTAGGGCATACAGAAACATGGGCACCCATTGTAGAAAGCGGATACATAAGGGCAGTTCCTTCCTGAATGGAAAGACGTTCAATCGCGTCGGTATCATCACTGCACCAGATTTGCGGACTGTAATAGAACATTCCCGGATCAAATCTTGCACCACCGCCTGAACAGTTTTCAAGCAAGAGGTTAGGGAAGTCTGAAATAAGTCGTTCCTGCATTTCGTAAAGGGCAAGTACATAGCGGTGATAGAATTCTCCAATCTGGTCTGATGGCAGGTTTGTACTTCCAATGTCAGAAAGCTGGCGGTTCATGTCCCATTTTACATATTCAATATTTGCAGATTTCAAAATTGCTGCCACTGAATTATAGATATAGTCGCGAACATCTTTGCGGGTGATATCAAGCACCAGCTGCTGCCTGCTCATTCCAGGAATTCTTCCTTGGATTTGGATTGCCCAATCAGGATGTGCGCGATATAAATCACTGTCTGGAGAAATCATTTCAGGTTCAAACCAAATTCCGAATTTTAAACCTATTTTATTAACTTCATCAACAAGATGTTTAAGGCCACCTTTGAGCTTATCTTCATTTACAATCCAGTCTCCCAGGGAATTATCGTCAAAGTTTCGTTTTCCAAACCAGCCGTCATCCATAACAAGCATTTCAATTCCATCTTTATGAGCTTCGCGTGCAATATCAAGGAGTTTTTCGGTATCAAAATTAAAATAGGTTGCTTCCCAGTTGTTGATTAAAATAGGACGCATTTTATTTTTGTAAGGGGAACGGATCAGATGGTCGCGATACAAATCATGGAATGCATGGCTCATCCCGTTAAGACCACAGTTTGAATAAGTCAGAACAGCTTGAGGAGTGTAAAATTCCTCTTTAGCCTTGAGTTTCCATGCAAAATTTTCAGGATTAATACCCATCTGTATTCTTAAAGAATCAAACTGATTATTTTGAATTTCTCCAACAAAGTTTCCGCTATAAATAAAATTGATTCCATAAACTTTACCGGAATTTTCATCTGCATTTTTTTCAAGAAGGGCTATAAAAGGATGCTCCTGATGACTTGTTTCGCCCCTCATTGAAACTACCCCCTGCAAGCCTTTGTGAACAGGACGGCGGTCGATATGGCGTTCTCTTGCCCAGGAACCATGAAGGGTTATCATATCATAATTATCATTATCTATATCAAAAGAAGCGGAAAGGGCTTTTTTTATGTAGACAGTATCTTTTCCACAATTTGTAATTTTTGCAAAACGTACAATCGCATTTATTCCTTCAAAAATTGTATAAAAAAGACTAACTTCAATATTTAAGAGCTCATCTGATGCTGTTATTTTTAAGGTCTGCGAAGATTTTTTATCTCCAAAAACGCATGGCAAGCCAGGTAAAGAAAGAGTACCATCGATAATTTCATGATTTTTGTATTTTAATTCAATTCCGTTATTTCCACTGCTGTTTGTAATGGCAAGGGCAGAGCGTCTAAAATCCCCCAGCCCGTCTGTAGGAAACTCCTGCGGAATATAATCTAAAAAAGAATGCTTTTCGCGGAAAATTGGATTATCAGCAAAGCCATATTCACGCGGGCGTGCAAGATAGGTTACATCATCCTCCCCAAGTTTTTCGCCGTAATAAGTATGAATAATATAACCACCATTGATGATGGAAATAATATAATCAGAATCTGGAGTTTCAATTCTGAAAG
>JAILQA010000113.1 GCA_024699205.1 Treponema sp.
TAATGACGGAATCAATTCTTACAAAATACTTGCAGGCTATCATCAGTATTTCGCAGTTCGCAAGGCTGTTGAACGCACAAAGCTTGCAGTAAGCGGCGACGGTAAAATCGGTGTCTTCTGGCATACTCAGGGTTCCGGAAAATCACTTTCAATGGTTTTCTATGCTCACCTTTTGCAGCAGGCAATTGATGCGCCGACAATCGTAGTTATTACAGACCGCAATGATCTGGATAATCAGCTTTATGGTCAGTTCTGTAATTGTAAAGATTTCCTCCGTCAGGAACCTGTTCAGGCAGAAAGCCGTGAGCATTTGAAACAGCTTCTTGAAGGTCGCAAAGCAAATGGAATCATTTTTACTACAATGCAGAAGTTCGAGGAAAGTGATGAACCACTCAGCGACAGAAAAAATATCATCGTAATGGCAGATGAAGCACACCGCGGCCAGTACGGACTTACAGAAAAAATAAAAACCAGTCGCGACGAACAGGGTAATCTTATAGCCCACCGGACAATCGGTACCGCCCGCATAATCCGCGACAGTCTTCCAAACGCAAGTTATATCGGTTTTACGGGTACTCCAATTTCCCGCGAAGATCGCAGCACTATCGAAGTATTCGGTGACTACATTGATGTTTATGATATGACTCAGGCTGTTGAAGATGGAGCAACCCGTCCTGTTTATTACGAAAGCCGTGTTATTAAACTCAAGCTTGACGACAAGGTTCTTGCCCAAATTGATGCAGAATACTCAGCTCTTGCAAATAATGCTGATGAAGAAGTTATAGAAAAGAGTAAGCACGAACTTGGCAAGATGGAAGAGATCCTTGGCCATGAAAAAACTATTAACTCTCTTGTTGATGATATTCTTAATCACTACGAAAACGAACGCCAGTATTTGTACACCGGTAAAGCAATGATTGTTGCCTATAACCGTTCTATTGCAATGAAGATTTTCAATCGCATTCTGGAATTGCGACCTGGCTGGGCGGGAACAACTTCTCAGGTCTCAGTCGGCTCAAAGCAGATTACAGGCCCTGGTGATGACGCCCGCATTGCCGTTGTAATGACAGAAAGTAACAAAGATCCTGAAGAATGGCGTGCAATCATTGGCAACAAACATCGCAAGCAGGAACTTGCAACCCGCTTCAAAGATAATGACAGCCCTCTTAAAATTGCAATCGTTGTTGATATGTGGCTCACAGGTTTTGATGTACCTTCTCTTGCAACAATGTATGTTTACAAGCCAATGGAAAGCTACAATCTTATGCAGGCAATTGCCCGCGTAAACCGTGTCTTCAAAGACAAAGAGGGTGGACTTGTAGTAGATTACGTTGGCATCGCAAGTGCCCTCAAACAAGCAATGAACGACTACACCGTACGCGACCGTCAAAACTATGGCGAAATGGATGTCGCAAAACGCGCCTTCCCTAAGTTCCTGGAAAAACTCGAAATCTGTCGTAATCTTTTCTTTGGTTATGATTACACTCCATTTTACGAAGGCTCAGACTTACAGCGCGGTATGACAATCAGTGGGGCCGTAAACTTTATTGTTGCTCCAGATAAAGAAGAGCAGAAACAGGCCTTTATAAAAGAAGCCTTAATGCTCAAGCAGGCACTTTCTCTTTGTTCTTCAATGGTAAAGGAACACATGCGTCTTGAAGCAGCCTTCTTTGAATCTGTCCGCGTGCTTGTAATGCGTCTTTTGTATAACCCATCTGGCAAGAAATTCTCCCTCAAAGAAATCAACGACCGCATAAACGAACTTCTCAAACAATCAGTAAAATCAGATGGCGTTATAAATCTTTTCTCTGACGTTGGCGAAAAAGTAAATCTCTTTGATCCAACATTCCTTGAAAATATCTCAAAGATGAAAGAAAAGAACCTCGCCGTAGAAATGCTCAAGAAGTTGATTGATGAACAGGTAAGAGTATATAAGCGAACAAACCTCGTAAAATCAGAAGCCTTCAGCGAACTCATTCAGCAGACTTTGAACCGTTACCTGAACGGAATGCTCACCAATGAAGAAGTAATTCAGGAACTTTTGAAACTTGCAAAAGAAATGCTTCATGCAAGCGAAGAAGGAAACAAACTCGGTCTTACAGACGAAGAACTTGCCTTTTATGATGCACTTACAAAACCGGAAGCAGTAAAAGATTTCTATTCGAACGAAGACCTTGTTGCCCTCACAAAAGAGCTCACAGAAACTCTCCGCAAAAACAAAACAATAGACTGGCAGAAGAAAGAATCAGCCCGAGCTCATATGCGAATGATTGTAAAACGCCTTCTAAAAAAATACCGCTATCCACCGGAAGGACAGGAAGATGCATTGAAGACTGTAATCAGCCAGTGCGAGCTTTGGACAGATAATATAAGGGATTTTGCATAAAAGTTTCAAAAAATCTCAATATTATTTACTATTCAATCAAAATTTATTATCTTTAAACAGTATTTATTTCAAAGGGGTTTTTATGGCTGAAAATATAGAAAATGGCGAAAAAAAAGCTTTGGACGAGAATCTTGTAAAAGAAGCGCTGGATATGTTTAGACCAATGCTTCAGGCAGATGGTGGCGATATTGAATATGTCGGAATCGATGATCAAAATCGTGTTCATTTAAAGATGCTCGGTGCTTGTGGTGGCTGCCCGATGGCTGTTATGGATTTGAAGATGGGTGTTGAACAGTATTTAAAAGATGCTTGTCCAGAAATTACAGAAGTTGTACAGGATAATGCACCAGATTTAGGGGAGAACGGATTTGACTATTTCTAAAGATAAAGTTGTTTTACTTAATTATACGCTCAAAGATAAAGATGGCAAAGTTCTTGATACTTGTGTTGGAACTGAACCGCTCGAATATATCCACGGAAACGGTTATTTAATTCCGGGGCTGGAACGCGAACTCGAAGGCAAGGCGTCTGGAGAAAAGTTTTCCTGTGTAATTCAGCCGGAAGACGGATATGGTCTCAGAAATGAAGCACGCGTTTTTTCAATTAACCGTGATAGATTTGAAGATGGAGTTGACATCCAGGTTGGAATGATGTTCCAGGTTCAGACCATGGAAGGGGTTTCTGTTGTTACCGTAACATCAGTTGATGGCGACAAAATCACCGTTGATGGAAATCATTCACTTGCTGGTCAGGTTCTTTATTTTGATATCGAAATTGTAGAAGTTCGCGAACCAACCGAAAATGAACTGGCACGCCTTTCTCTGCAAAGTTCCCTTAACGGCTGCGGCGGATGTGGTGGTTGCGGAGGCGGAGGCTGCGGTGGTTGTGGCGGCGGATGTGGCTCTTGTGGTGAAGGCGACAACGCTTGCGAAGGTGGCTGTGGTAATGGCGACTGCAATTGTGAAAACGGCTGTGGCAACTAATTAAAACTTCAGAATGTCGGGCATGTCCCGGCATTTTTTTTAATAAAAGCAATTTGAAACTCAGTATCATATTGACAACTTTTGTGCGATTTGTATAATTTGATAATCAGTATCAATTTTAGACAAGGTGATACCTATTATCTGTCGGGAACTTTTAATTGAGTAAAAAGATCAATACGCTTGTTTGTTTGCTTGTTTTATTTTCACTTATTTCGATTGCTTGTTTCGAAGTTCATCATGCTGATCACGATCCGGAGCATTGCACCGAAGAAAATTGTCCAATCTGTTATGTACTGCAAATTGTCCAAAATAATATCAGCGATTCTCCTTTCAAAATTGAAATAAAATATTTATATGCGTGGACAATCGGAGATATTGTTATCGCTTTTTCCTCCATATATACAATTTTCGATACTCTTGTAAGGCAAAAAACAAAACTAACCATCTAATACCTCGTTTTTTCAATCAGAACTTTAATTACAAAAATATAATTCTCTATGTGAAAAAAAAGAAAAAAGAGGTAAAAAATGATTTTATCAAAACGAAATATTCTCGTAGGAGCAATTCTGCTTTCCTTAGCCGGTTCGACTTCATTATGTGCAAAAAAAATTGAGCCACCTAAAAAAGAAATAATCGTCGCCAGTTATGGAACTAGTTACAACAAAACCAGAACAATCACTATTGGTGGTATAGAATCCGCAATTAAAGAAGTTTTCGCAGATTATAGGGTAGAACGTGTTTTTACAGCCGAAATGTTTATAAAACGTCTCATGAATAAAGAATTAGTTAAGGTCATGAATATAAACGAAGCGCTTGAAAAAGCATTGAAAGAAGGAATAGAGGAAGTGGTTATTCAGCCAACTTTTGTTCTTCCTGGAAATGAATTAAAAGAGTTTTTTAACGAAGCAAAAAAATATGAAAAAAAATTCAAAAAGATGATTATAGCTACACCTCTAATCAATAGCGAAGAAGATATGAAAAAAGTTGCTGATGTTTTTATCGAGAGGGCAGAGGAGTTTAATGATAATCAGACAGCAATCTGTATTATGGGTCATGGAAATGATTCAGATTCAAATAAAATGTACAAGGAAATGGAAGCTTATCTTCACAGTATAGGAAAAACAAACTTCTTTGTAGGAACCGTTCATGAAGCATCAAGTACAGATACAATTATCAGCGAACTGGAAAAACGTGGTGGTTATAAAAATGTTGTTCTTATTCCTATGATGATTACAGCAGGAGAACATATCATAAGCGATATGGCTGGAGATGGAGATGAATCCTGGAAAACTATTTTCACTAAAGCAGGCTATAACGTTACCTGTGTTTTTGAGGGAATGGGACAGTGGTATAGCATTCAGAGAATGTTTGTGTTTAAAACACTGGAAGCTATTAGTTTAGATGAATAAAAAAAAAAGAAAAGAAACAAACGGGTGATTAGATGAAAAATAAATTATTATATGTGCTGCTTGTTGCAACCTTGATTTCTTACAATGTGGCAGCCGAAGATTTTATAGATGAAGATGTGATTGTTGTAAGCGCCTCAAAGATAGAGCAGAATATCGAATCTTCAGTTGAAAAAGTAAATGTCGTTTCCGCAGATGAGCTGGAAAAAAAAGGTTCAAAAACTATTGCAGAGGCGTTGCAGTCAATTCCGGGGGTTACCGTTACTAAGTCGGCACTGAATAATAAATCCAGTTCAGTTATGATGCAGGGGTTTGACGGACAGTATGTTAAGATTCTTATTGATGGAGTTGCAGTTGATGGAGAGAATGGCGGTGCAGTTTATCTTGAACGTATTCCGCTTGAAAATGTGGAGCGCATCGAGATAGTTCAGGGGGGCACTTCTTCTTTGTACGGAAGCGATGCTATGGGAGGCGTAATCAATATCATCACTAAAAAAACACAGGAAGAAAGTGCTTTATTCAGTGGAAATGTTTCCGAAGATTTTGCAAGCTCCTTGCAGAGTAAAACCAGTCTTGGTCTTAATTTTAATACAAACGGCTTTTTTGCATCGACAAATGGTTCTTTCGATTGGCACAAAGGCTGTACAGAAACAATTTCCGATGAAAAAATTGGCTTTGTCGATAAAACAAAAGTCCCGGAAACTACTTTAGGTTATGCAGATGCAAAAATTGGTTACAAAGCAGATACCTGGAATATTTCGTTTGACGGATTTTTTACAGATTATGTGCGTAATACAACAAATATAGGTACATCCAAAAAATCAAAGTACATTTCAAAAAATAACTATTCCGAAAAAAGATTTTCAGGTACGCTACGTGGCCAAAAGGATTTTTCAGAAACCTTGTCTCTTAAGGGGTATTTGAACGGAAAAATCTATAATGCAAAACTTGATGAAACAAAACTTTTTAGTACAACTGCCGATTCCGATGTTGATTCAAAAAATAAAGTTTTAGAATCTGAACTACAGTCATCCTGGAATCCAAACAACTACAATGCACTGGTTTGCGGCTTGTATGGAATGTTTGAAGCCGAAGAAGGTTCTTCCTTTGAAGACTTAAAAAAACAAGGATTACTTAGTTTATTTGCTCAGGATACAATAGATTTTACTGGTGGTGAAGAAAAATTGCTTTTAGCACTAGGCGGACGTCTGGATTTGGAGCCGGGAATAAACGGAAGTAAAACACTTTTTCAGGCGACACCAAAAGCAAGCGTAAAGTACAGTCCCTTCGAATCAACAACAATCCGTTTGGGTTATGGAATGGGATACAAGCTGCCATCGTTAAAGCAGAAATATTATGTAAAATACCACTCTCATGGAAATACAGGATTCTACATTTATGGTAATAAAGATTTGAAATCTGAATATTCCCATAGTTTCAATCTTAATCTTGACCAGAAAGTGGGTTCAAATCTTCAGCTTAATGCAGGTGCTTTTTATAATATGCATAAAAACCTAATCGATTCTCAAAGGGTAGATTTGGACGATTCGTCATATTTCTATCAATACAAGAATGTTGAAAAAGCATATACCTATGGTGGAACTTTTGGGATTGCAGGAAAGTTTGAGCGTCTTGAATTAAATGCAAATTATGCTTATACGGTTGCAAAACAATACAGTGGTGATGATATTTTTGATCTTACATTCAGAGTTCCTCACCGAATTACTGCAAGCTTTTCTTATATGATTCCTGTCATAGAAACTCAGATTTCTATTGATGGTGAATGGAATTCTCCTCAGACAAGTTCCGATACTGGTGATGAGCATACTCCTGATTTATTGTTATTGAATATGACAGCAAGAAAAAAGTTTATGAAAGATTCGCTGGAAGTTTTTGTGAGAGCAGAAAATCTTCTTAATAATGTTCATTTCAAGAATGGAACAAACGATGAAAGTCAGAAAGAATATTTTTCTTTGTATGACGGATTGGTGTTCCATTTTGGCCTGAGATATAAGTTTTAGTAAAACCGAGGATTAATATGAGTTTTACGAGTTTTGTTTCCTTTATTAATTCTTGTGGAAAAATTGGCTGGCTGCTTCTTGTTTTTCTTCTATGGGTATTGATTTTGATTCTGGAGAGGGTTATCTATTTTATTCAAACTTCTTCTGATTCAAAAAAAAGTTTTATCAAACGGTTTGAGGCTAAAGTTTTGCAAAAAGCATGGACTTCTGAAAAAAGTATGAATAACGAACTCCAAAAAGAGATTTCGATTATTTATTATGATATGAACAGAGGACTTTGGCTTATTAATTTTATTTCTGCAGTCAGTCCTTCTTTAGGACTTTTGGGAACAGTAACCGGTCTTATAAAGGCTTTTCAGGGGATGGCAGGCGCAGAAAGTCAGTTGAATATTCAGAACCTGGCTGGAGGTATTTGGGAAGCTATGCTTACAACTGCCTTTGGAATGATAATCTCAATACCCGCTTTATTCTTCTACCGATTTTTTCGCAGAATTATTGAAAAAAGGATAACAAAACTCAATCTAAAACTTGAAGATTCAGTTGCGAAGGAGTTTTCTGATGATTGATTTTGGAAAAAAAATATTTGAGGAAGAGGAAATTACGGTAAATATTACAAGTATGATTGATGTGATTTTTATTCTTCTGATTTTTTTTATGGTTTCAACTCAATTCAAAAAGAACTCCCTGCCACTGAATCTTCCTCGGAGCAGTGACACAACTCAGGAAAAATCAGATTCAGAAATAAATGTTTTGAGCGTTACTGATGACGAATTATTTTTGAACGGGAATCTTGTGGATTTTGAAAATTTGTATCAAAGTCTGCTTTTAGAAAAAGAAAAAAATCCGCAGGCTTCCCTTTCGTTTGAGTGTGAAAATACTGTTGAGTTTCAGCGTGTTGTGAATATTCTCACAGAAATCCAAAAAGCTGGAATTACAAGAATAGGAATAACGCATGAGTTCGCTGAATAAACGCTATTTTATATCTTCGTTTTCTGTAGTGATTTGTATTTCTTTTTTCTTCTTAATGACTTCTATTTTTGGCTTTAATTTTATAATGAATGAAAAAACAATTGAATCAAAACCAATCACAGAAATTCCTATAATTGATATAGTAAAAAAATCTATTCCACTTCCATCACCAAATCCAGAACCGGTTCCAAAAGTTCCAGATAAACCAAATACTTTTCCTGTTGAAGAAATACTTCCCGATAAAATAGTTTCCGAAGATATTGTCCAGGACAAAATTATTCCTGAAAAAGAATTTCCTGTTGAACCTGAACCAGAACCCGATCAAACACAAATAGAGTCTTCCCCAACAGAAGAAGTGAACGAAATCTCAACAGCCTCCGATACCACGTTTGAAGAGTCGCTCGCAGAATCGGAAGAAAGCCTTGTAGAGAAGAAAGATGACGTAAGATTGGAGGAGTTGAAAAAAAACTATAAATCCTACGTTCTCAAATCTATTGCCGCTAAAAAAGTTTATCCAATGGCAGCCCGCCGAAAAGAACTTGCAGGTCGAGTTAAAGTTCACGTGGTTATAAATGCGGACGGAAGTGTTTCTCTCCTTGAACTTTGTTCTCCCTGTGATTATGACCTGATAAATGATGCCGCACTTTCTGCTGTAAAGAAAGCAGCTCCATTTAAAAAAATGCCTTCCGAAATGACGAGTCTCGATTTTATTTTTACGATAGATTTTGAATTAAGCTGATTTTTCAATCCTTTTTGATTATGATTTAATCAGCTTGCTCATCTGCTTGATATGGAACTTCCATTTGTCTACAAGCCATTCCGGTTCAAGCGGTCTGGCATTATGACCTTGCGACAAAATCCAGTGTAGAACTTCATGAGTCTGATTTGAACTGAAGGTGATTGTCGTGGCATATTCATCTTCTTCGATTTTTTGATTGTCCGCCCAAATGCGTTCTTTTACCCATTCGCGGGCATCATCATAAAACTCTACTTTCACTTTTTCAGCTTTACCGTTTCCCTTAAAGGCACCGAATCTTCCGCCTTTACAACGTGATGAAAACTCAAAGTCTTCAGGCAGTTCAAAAGTGTCTTTTGTTATATAGATTTTTTCCATCCGCGAAATGACAAACAAACGTTCGGCCTTGCGTTCTTCAGAAAATCCAAAAAGGTAGCAGACTCCATCATCAATCAGAAGCTGATAAGGATGTACACGGCGGTGAGTTTTTTCGGATTTCCAGCGACCTGTGTAATCAAACTCAATGATAGAGTTTTGATTTAAAGCGACGAGAAGAAGCTTCCAGTTTTTTTGATTCAAAAGGATTTTTGCACGGGATGGAACTGCAATTCTTTCTAAAAAATGTGCATTGTTTTCGGTTTTCGAATCAATCAGGAATTCAATTACGTTAGAGATTTCATCATAAACCGGAGTGCCTTCATATTGAACGAGTAATTTTTTTGCATAAGAAAGAGCAATCAGCTTTTCTGAAGAAACTAGTTTTGTTGGAATATCAAAGTTTGCGCTGTAATAGTAACCTCGTTTTTTTGCATCATATTCAATCGGAGCGTCAAAGCGGCTTTTCATATAATCAATATCTCGGCTGATGGTAGAAATACTTACCCCAAAATCATAAGCAAGCTGCTGCGAGTTCGGATAACATTCGCTGCGAATCTTTTGTATTTCATCACAAAAATCACTCTTTCAGCGATGGCAACAAACGAATTGCCGCAACTATGTTTTTGTATTTTCTTGATAAAAATGGTCTGCTGTTTGAGAATGGAATTAAAAGAATAGAAGACAACACCCTGGTTGCGCTTACAATCATGATTGCAGAATCCAAACCGGATGAAAAGGAAATAATGGTGAACCTTGTGATGCAGTTTTTAAAAGGATAAGTACATTTATTATGGAGGGAAAGCTGTCTTCGTGTTAAAATTAGGATATGGCAAACAACGAACAGAATGATCAAAAGCAAATTAATAATGAATTGATTCCAACACTTGAACAAATTAATAGACTCATGTCGTTGCAAGGTGTGGATTCTGGAATTTTTACACTTGCAGTTTTTTCTACAATAGAAGCATATTTTCGTGAAAAGCTTGAAGATAGCGTAGATAACAATACAAAGTTTTATGAACTTTTGGATTGTTACCGTGATCGCTATTCAAGCTATAATCCTAAAGAAAATAAGCTTTTTCGTGATATCCTAAACAATCAAAAAAATACAAACAAGGTTCGTCATCTTTTTAAAAATCTTTCAGTGGAAGAAGCAAATAGTGCAGTATTTCTTCTTTTGCAGTTTGCCACCATGTTTAATCTGCCTAATATTGTAAAAATAAATCAACTCGCATTAAATCTGAAAATTTGGGATTATAAAAAATCTCCGGCAGAAACAGCGAAGGAACTGGAAAAGGCAAATCAGGAATTGAAAAAGCTTACAAAGTCAAATGCTGATATGGCACAGAAAGTTGAAGAGCTTGAAGAAAAAAAGAAGGAACTGGAACATATTTCTGCAAAATTGAAGGCCGTTCAGTTTGATTATGATGAGCAGCTTAAAAATAACAAAAAAAATAAAGAACGCATAGATGAACTTCGCCGTGAAAAAAGCAGAGTGGAATATGAAAATCATAAAACGCAAAAGGAACTTCAGGAACAGATAGCAAAACTTTCAGATGCAGAAAACTATATCGATAATCTTTCGCGAATGACAACTTATACACGTACCCGTTATGATTATGAGCAGTCGTTACTCCAACTGACACGTCAGCAAAAATCGATTGTGGACAAGGTAAAGTTCAGCAAAGATTTTCTTGTTAAGGGTAGTGCGGGAACTGGAAAGTCGCTCGTACTTTTGAAGACGTTCGAAAAATTAATCATACAAAACAAACAAAGTCTTTTTGATAAAGAAAAATCAATAAAACTTATCACTTATACTCACAGTCTTGAAAAATATAATAAGTATATTGCGGATTTGATGAATATTGAAAATCCTTTGGAAGAAGAAATAATCGGGACTTCGGAAAGTTATGTGAATAAGATTTTAAGAAATGCTTTCCCGGATAACGATTTTGTTTATGCACTGCCACGAGTTCCTGGAAGTGAAAAAAATAATCCGCTTGGACGAGAAATCTGGACAGAGCTTGAAAAGTTTATTCTTCCAAAGTGCATTAGTCAGAAAGAATACTGCGAAGAAAAAATCAAACGAACTGGAATGAAGACAGCTCAGAATGCAGGAAAACGTAAAAAAATCTGGGAAACAGTTGAATGGATTTTTTCAGAATGGGATAAGCTTGAATCTCAACCGATTTCATATTTAACATATAAGCTTGTTCAGAAAATTGAAAACGGAGAATACACGATTCCTGAAAACTTGAAAACTGATTTTCTTTTTGTTGATGAAGCACAGGATTTGACGGCTGGAACATTAAGGCTGATTCGAGCTTCTGTCCGTGAAAGTATGATTCTTGCTGGAGATAATGATCAGTCTGTTTTCCAGCCGGGCTTTACCTGGAGTAGAGCCGGAATCGATATTTCGGGAAACTCAAAAATCCTTAACATTAATTTTAGAAGTACGAATCAGATAAACGAAGTTGCAGAAAAATATCGCGCGACAATAAAAGGTTTTGACAAAGAAAATCTTCCTGAAGCATTCCGTCTTGGTCCTCCTGTTGAGCTGCATGAAAATCCGGATCATGAAACTTCTTATGCACAAATGGTTTCGACTGTAAAAATGTGCATCAATTCGCTTAATTACGAACCCGAAAATATTTGTCTTATTGCAACACAAAAACGTCATCTGGAACGTTTGCAGGAACTGCTAAAAAAAGAACTTGAACTTGATTCTGCCATTGTAAACGAAGAAGATTTTGATTTTGCAAAACCAGGAATAGTCCGACTTGCCACAACCCAAAGCTGCAAAGGTTTAGATTTTCCAGTAGTCCTTTTTTATCTTGACCATCGCGCCCACTTTCTTGATGTTTATGACGAATCCACTGCCGACAAAATGAACCGCAACATGATTTATACCGCCATCACCCGAAGTATAGAAATGCTCCACGTCTTCATGCTTGAAAAATGTTCTGACGGTCCAATCGGAGATTTGAAGAAGATTTTGAAAGGATAGGATTTTGGATTAGTTGTTTTGAAATAATAAGGAGTCTCAACAACTAAAACTCACACAATTTACGTTCACCACGTCTGAACAAATCTTCAATTCCGCATCCTAGTTCTTCTGCGGCCATTGCAAAAATCTTTCCGCAGGTGCGTGCATCGTCCAAAGCGTTGTGAGCGTCGTAAACAATGCCAAAATGTTCAGCTAAAAAAGTGAGTCTGTGACTGTATAATTCCTTCCAGGCCTTTCGGGAAGCCTGAAGTGTACAGGCATAATTTGCATCTGGCAAGGGCATCCCATAATAATTGCAGCAACCGCGAATAACTCCCATATCAAAAGAAGCGTTATGCGCAATAAAATTGATAATCTTATTTTTAGAGCAAGCTGCCTGTGAATCCGGTTCCTGTCCATCTGAAGCATACAAAAAGGGTTCAACAATTGTCTGCCAGACTTCCGGGAACTGCGGCTTATTCCGAACATCCCCATAACTTATTCCATGAATATCTATAAAATCCGGCCGAAAATACATCTTAGCAGGCTTAATCAACGAATAAACGCTGTCCTTTTCAACTCCATCTACAAAGCGTACCACGCCAACCGAACACGCACTATTCTGATAATCATTTGCCGTTTCAAAATCTATTGCAAAGTATTCCATAATTTTTACCTCTTGATTTTAGTATAACAAGACTACACTGTCAAAGTGTGATAACCACCTGTGATACTCATCACCCACCTTTGATACCCACTTTCCGCAAAACACTAAAAATCTCGACATTCGGCAAGTTAGAGTTTATAATTACCCTATGAATCTAAAGAATTATTATATCCGCTTTCTTGCAGGAATGTTTCTTCTGCTTTCTTTAAGCAGTTTTTCTTCGTGTGCTTCGAACTCCGCTGGTTCAGGTAAGGCTTCCCAAATATCAGATTCCACTTCAGATAATAATCCTGAACTTAACCCAAGTACAATCGATTTTATTCCCGATTCTGCTCACGTAAAATATCTGGGACGTTCTTTATTTAAAAATAATCAGCTTGTAATGGCCTATTCTTCTACGGGAGTAGAGTTCAACATAAAAGCCAAACGTCTGGATGTTACAATTGAAGGAGATAATAGCGCAAGTGGAAGCGATAATGGTAATGCCGCACGCCTGGTCGCTTTTGTAAATGGTGAACGCAAACTCGACACCATGATATTATCAAAATCTAAGGATTATACTATTTTCAATGGCGAAGAACTTATCGAAGGTGAAGTTCGAATAATCAAAGTTTCCGAAGCTGCCAATTCAATTGCTGCAATTTCAAAAATCACAGTCGATGAAGATGGCACAATTTCTCCTACGGCTCCACGCGATTTAAAAATAGAGTTCATCGGTGATTCTATTACCTGTGGATACGGTGTTGATGATTTGGATAGAAATCACCATTTCAAAACTTCCACCGAAGACAATACAAAATCTTATGCCTATAAAACCGCCGCAAATCTAAAGGCAGATTATTCAATGGTTTGTGCCAGTGGCTGGGGTGTTGTTTCAGGGTATTCAGGTAATGGTGCAAAACAAGAAGCACAGCAGATTCCTCGTTTTTATGATAAAATGGCTGTCGGCTGGTCTTCAATTGCAGGCTTAACTCCAAAAAATACTGCCTGGGATTTTTCTTCCTTTCTTCCTGACTTTATCGTAATCAATCTTGGAACCAACGATGCAAGCTATACAAAAGGTGACAGCAAAAAAATTACAGAATATAAGGATGCTTACATAGCCTTCTTAAAAGATATCCGCTCCAAAAATCCTGACGCCCATATCATCTGTTCTCTTGGAATTATGGGACAGGATTTATATCCGGCAATTGAAAGTGCAGTAAGTGAATATCAGGCAGAAACGGGTGATTTAAAAGTAACACCGTTAAAGTTTGCAAATCAAAATATGAGTGATGGAATTGCGGCCGACTGGCATCCGTCAGAAAAAACACATGCAAAAGCCGCCGCATTATTAACAGCAAAAATTAAAGAGTTAATGAATAAATAAAACAAGGCCACTAATACGGACTTAATTAAGGAGATATATATGAATGATATTATGAAATTACAGAATGGCAGCGATATCCGTGGAATCGCTGTAGAAGGCGTTGAAGGCGAAAACGTTAATATTACAGAAGAAATTGCTTTAAAAATCGGCTGTGCCTATATAAGCTGGCTTTCAACAAAAACTGGAAAAAAAGCGGCAGATTTAACAATCGGAGTTGGCCGTGACTCACGCATCTCTGGTCCTTCTCTTGCAAATGCCCTTATCACTGGAATGATTAGCACAGGTGCCAAAGTTATAAACTGCAATCTCGCAACAACTCCGGCAATGTTCATGTCAATTATTTTTGAACAGACAAAATACGACGGTTCAGCAATGATTACTGCAAGCCATCTTCCTTTTAACAGAAACGGAATTAAGTTTTTTGATAAGGATGGCGGACTTGAACATGATGATATCACTCAAATTCTTAAAATTGCCAGCGAAGTTCCTGCTGAATACATTGAAATGGCAATGAGCAAATCTGCAATATCTGATGTACAATCTTTTGATTTGCTTAGCCTATATGCAGAATATCTTAAAAACAAAATTAAAGATGGAATTGCAAAAGACAACGGTTTTACAGCCAACGATGAACCTCTAAAAGGACTTCACATTGTAGTTGATAGTGGAAACGGTGCATCCGGCTTCTTTGTAGATAAAATCTTACAGCCACTTGGTGCAGATACTACAGGCAGCCAGTTCCTTGAACCAGACGGAATGTTTCCTAATCATATTCCAAATCCAGAAAATAAAGCCGCAATGGAATCAATCCGTTCGGCAGTTCTCAAAAATAAAGCTGATTTAGGCTTGATTTTCGATACCGATGTTGACCGTATGTCAGCCGTTCTTTCTGATGGAAGCGAAGTAAATCGTGATTCAATCATCGCTATGATTTCTGCAATTTTAGCCCCGGAATATCCAGGCAGTACAATCATCACCGATTCAGTTACTTCTGACCGCCTTACATACTTCCTTGAAAAAGTTCTTGGCTTAAAGCATCTCTGTTATATGCGCGGATATAAAAACGTAATCAACAAGCAGAAGGAACTCAATGCTCAGGGAATCGTTGCTCCACTTGCAATGGAAACTTCCGGTCATGGTGCGCTTAAAGATAATTATTATCTGGATGATGGTGCTTTCCTTGCTGTAAAACTGGTAATCGCTCTTGCCGCTGCCGTTAAATCTGGTAAAAAGCTGGACAGTCTTATCGAAAAACTTCCTCCTCTTGTTGAAGAAGGTGAGTTCCGCTTTAAGATTTCTGGAGAAGATTTTAAGGAATATGGACAAAATGTTCTTGGCGAGTTCAAAAAACGTGCAGAAGCAAAGGGCTACGAAATGCCATATTCTTACGAAGGAATCCGCTTGAGCTTTAAAGGCGAGGATGTTCAGGGCTGGATGCTTTTGCGAATGAGTCTTCACGATCCTGTTATGCCACTTAATATCGAAGGTGCCCGCAAAGGTGATTTACAAAAGCTGATTGCCATTGCAAAAGAACTTACCGACGGTTTTGACCGGCTTGACAGAGGTAGTTTGAATTAGATTTTAGATATATCAAGGGGGCATTATGGACGATAAAATAGAACAGCTGCAAAAAATCATAGACGAAAGCTCAAACATTGTTTTTTTCGGTGGCGCAGGCGTTTCAACAGAATCAGGAATCCCGGATTTCAGAAGCGTCGATGGTCTCTACAATCAGGAATGGGATTATCCGCCTGAAGAAATCATAAGTCGTTCCTTTTTTTATAGAGATACAAAAGAGTTCTATAGATTTTACCGTGCAAAATTGCTCCCTGTAGGAATCAAACCAAATCCTGCTCATTACAAGCTTGCCGAATTAGAAAAGGCCGGAAAACTCAAAGCCGTTGTAACTCAGAATATCGACGGTCTTCACCAGCTCGCCGGTAGTAAGACTGTTTATGAACTGCACGGAAGTACCCTGCGCAATTTCTGTCTGGATTGCGGGGCTCCTTACGATGCTCAGTTTATAAAAGATTCTGCTTCAGCTCCAGATACTTTGCCGCATTGTACAAAATGCAATGGTCTTGTAAAACCCGATGTCGTTCTCTATGAAGAGGGCTTAAATGACGATGTTGTCAGTGGTGCTCTAAATGCAATTTCTAATGCTGACTGTCTGATTATTGGTGGGACATCGCTGAATGTTTATCCGGCAGCCGGCTTTATCCGTTATTTCCGCGGTGATAAGCTGGTTATGATAAACAAGTCCGTTACCACCCAGGATTCTTATTGCAACTTAGTTATTCATGATTCAATCGGTAAAGTTTTAGGACAGATTAAGTGTTGATTTTATAAAGCTAATTGTCTTGTCAGCCTACTTACAGAAAAAAAACTTGACGGCTTCAAAAAACAATCCTATAATTTTAACAGTCTACTTTCACGTGAAAATAAACTGCCTTTTTTAAAAAAATTATAGGGAAGATAAAAGTGATTCGGAAACGTTTAAATGATTTTATTTGCAAAAGTATTATTTCTGTTTTTTTATTGGCGATGGTAATATCAATCACTGCTTGTAATACAGGTACTCAAGGTGATGAAAGAATCCCATTACCCAAACCAGAAATTACTTACCTCATAACAAAAGATATGCCCACATCAGAAATAGATATTTATTGGACAGCATCTGAAGAGTTAAAGGACTATATTGATTATTATGCGGTTGTAAGGACAATGGTGCGTGACGGGGTAACGCATACAAAAAGAATTCGTTATGAAGGAAAAGTTCTGGAAGGCGACCCATACTTACAAGATGAAAAAATAAGATATTATATTCAAGACCGTTCTCTTGATCCTGATACCGAATATACATATTACGTTGAAATTTCTGGTAATAGAAAAGTAGTTCCTACAGAAATCCATTCAGATAAAATAACTGTTGGCACTTCAAAAACACCAGAAAAAATGCTCGATTATCCAAAGAAAGTTCTTGTTTCGCCAGCCAAAGATAAAATTAATGCACTTACTGTAAGCTGGGAGGCTGTTGAAGGAGCAACTTCTTATGAAGTATATTCCGCAGACTATTATTACGCTGATGATGAGTATTTTATCAAAAAAATTGCAGATACAACAGAAACTTCCTTCACGCAAGAAAATCTTGTTAATGAAAAAACTTATTGTTACAGAATAAAAGCGGTGAATAATGAAAAATCCAGTGTTTTGTCAGCAAAAGCAGAAGGAAATGTACCTGCTTTAGATAATATTTCAAAAAATAAGGCTTTGATGCTGGAAAATAAAGTTAAGGAAGAGTTTTATTCTGATTCCGATTCCCTTTGGTTTAAATGTATTCCGCAGAAAGGAAAATTAAGTTTTACTTCCGATTTTGATAATTATAGTGGAAACCGATGTACTTTATCTATTTTTACCGAAGGAGGAGAAATCATAGCATCTGGTTTACCTTTATATTATAGCGAGGGGCTTGCCAATAATCCTAAAAATACAAAAGAAAAGGAAGTGACATTAAATCTTGTCGATTTATTAGCTGCCTATGGTTTTGAATATAACAATAACAC
>JAILQA010000116.1 GCA_024699205.1 Treponema sp.
TAATCAAGAAAAGAAAACTGAAAAACACTACGAAAAAGTTCTACGAAATCTTAATGATAATCAAAAAATACAGTTAGCAAAATTTTTAATGACACTTAACTAAATCTCAAACCACCTATCCCAATAAACTACCACTTGTCGCAATAATCCACACAGCAGCTACATAACGATGTATACTCCCAGCCATGAAAAGAACAGTTTTAAGTTTAATTTTGGTCGCAATTATTTGCAGTGTTGGATTTGCAGAAGAAAATCTTTCGGGCGAAAAAACTTTTGCAAATGGGAATTATCGTTTTGTTTCGGGAGGATTTTGGACATGCGGGCAGGATTTTTGCGGTGGCTTTGGTGAGTTTGGATTCAACTTGCTGGCGCACGAAAAATCTTTTCTTCTTCGCGATTGCATTTTTATTCAGGGGGAAGGAGGAAGTCTGAGAAGGAGCAATGCAGCAAATCCAGAACCATTGGACTATGGAGCATTAACTGTTGGTGACAAGGTACTTATCGGCGGACGAAGTGATGGTATTGGATTTGCAGTCAGAAGTTATGGTTTTACAGGTGCATCAATGAGTTTATTTTCCTGTAAGAATTGCAGTTTTTTTTCTCAACCGATGATGTTGAATATTTTGTTCGGCGGTGGATTTGAGCTTCAGTATTCGACAAACACAGCATTCGTTATTGAGTTTGGAGGAATCAATAGGTTGCTGCTTGGAAAGAATAAAAACGATTTTGAAGGGTATGCAAAAACAAATCCTGTGCTTACAATAGGATTTAGGACTTTGAAATAACAAAAGGAGTCATAATTGAAAACACAAATTAAAATTGAAAACTGTGATATTCCTTATTGTGTGATTCATACTTCAAGAGAAAGCCAGAGCATTAAAGATATTGCAGAAAAAATAAGCCGCATGGATGAAAGTGGTCGCACAGCATTTTTGAACGGCTGGGATGGTGACTACTGCATTCAGGTAAAACAAAGTGAGATTTTCCGTATCTACAGCGCAGACAAAAAAGTGTTTATGGAAACAGAAAGAAAAACAGCGACTGGAACTGCGACAGGTAGAGCAAGTACAAGCGAAAATCTGCTTGTAAAAATGAGACTCTATGAGTTTGAAGAGCTTGCAGAAAAATGTGGCTGGACAGATTTTATCAGGATTTCTAACACGGATATTGTCAACTTTTCTAAAGTTACAAGACTTGATATGTCCTTGAGCGGCATTATCAAAGTAATCTTCACAAACGGAAAGTATGCAATTGTTTCACGAAGATATATGAACAAAATTAAAGACCAGCTGAATATGGTCAAAAAATCTAACAAGCGTTAGTAAAAATCAGGAGGAAGAAGTATGTTAAATAAAATTATTAAGAGAGCACTTTTAGGATTTATTTATGGTATATTTATTGGCCAGACAATTCTTATTCTGGAATCCCTTTTCAAAGGTGATGGAAGCTTTCATTCCGTGTCAGAATATCTGCTTGCTCATACAAACACAGAACTTGTCGCAGTGATTGCACAATATTTTATCACAGGAATCATTGGAATAACATTCGCCAGCTCTACAGTCATCTTTGAACTGGACCGCTGGAGTTTAGTGGCCCAGACCGTCCTGCACTTTGTAATAACTTCTGTTGTGATGTTTTTTGCAGGATTTTTCTGCGGCTGGTTTCCACACACAGCAATCAGCACCTTGATTTGGTTTGGTGTATTCATTGTAGTCTACATCATCATGTGGCTGAGCTTTACCCTTTATTATAGAAAGAAAACCAAAGAGATTAACAATGCTCTTTAAGTTGTATTACATCTTTTCCAGATAAGGAACCAAAAGCAGATTCAGTGAGTTCTTGATAACCTGCAAGGTAGACTGAGCCAAGTAAAGTCTGGCACCAGCGAGTTTTGCATTCTCAGCATTTACAATTGAACAGGTCTGATAGAACTTACTGAAGGCTTTTGCTGTTTCATAAGCGTAGCCAGCCAATCCACTTGGATCAAGAGTTTCGGCAGCGCGTTCAACAATTGCAGGGAAGTCGCCGAGCTGCTTAATCAAAGCCCATTCATCTTCGGCAGTCAGTAAAGCAACGGCTTCATCAGAAGAGTCAGCCTTAATTCCAGCTTCTCCAGCCTTTGCCAGAATTGAATTAATTCGTGCACCCATATACTGCAAGTAAGGACCAGTGTTTCCATTAAAACTAAGCGACTCTTCCGGATTAAAAAGCATATCCTTAATTGGAGTTGCCTGCAGCAGATAATAATGCAAGGCACCAAGAGCAACCTTTTCTGCAACCTCATCAGCATTGCCAACTTCTTCATCACGGCCGCGTTCATTTATTGCTTTAAGTGCATCATCACGCAAATTATCAATTAAATCATCAGCATCTACAACGGTACCTTCACGGCTCTTCATTCTTCCACTAGGCAGATTTACAAGACCGTAACTCAGATGATAAAGCTTATCGGTCCAGTCAAAGCCCAGTTTTTTGAGGATATAAAAGAGCACCTTAAAATGATAGTTCTGTTCACTTGCAACAACGTAAACCATCTGATTAAAAGGCCAGTCATCGTGGCGCTTAATTGCAGTTCCCAAATCCTGAGTGATATAAACCGAAGTTCCATCCTTTCGCAAAAGAGTTTTCTGCTGAGGAGTTCCATCCTTTCCCATACCAACAGCTTCTGTTACGTCAATTCTAACCGCTCCATCATCAGCCTTATAGAAAACGCCCTTCTTAAGTCCTTCTTCTATAACTTCCTTGCCCAAAAGATAGGTGTCGCTTTCGTAGTAATATTTTTCAAAGCCCATACCTGTGCGGTCGTAAGATTCCTTAATTCCGTCCAGAGTCCACTTGTTCATTTTTTCCCAGAGTTCGCGGGTTTCTTTATCACCCTGTTCCCATTTTACAAGCATTTCTTCTGCCATTTCCTGTGCTTCCGGATGGGCAGTTTCTGGCTTGTCTTTTTCGCCTTTAAGGTAGCGGTCAAACTCAACATAACACTGACCAACAAAATGATCGCCCTTCATTCCAAGGCTTTCTGGAGTTTCGCCCTTTGCTTCGTGGAAAAGCTTATAGGCAAGCATAGATTTACAAATATGGATTCCGCGGTTATTTACAATGATTGTACGGAAAACTTCTGCACCAGCCATTTTAAGGATTCGGCTTACAGATTCGCCAAGTGCATCGTTTCGTAAGTGACCAAGATGAAGGGGTTTGTTTGTATTTGGCGATGAATATTCAACCATTACCTTGCGGCCTTCAAAAGGCTTTTTTCCCTGCTGATTAAAACTACCGTAATTTTCGCCCTGAGAAGCAATTGCCGCCAGAATTGGAGCCGCAGCCCCAGCCTTATCAAGTTTGATATTTACATAAGGACCAACTGCCAGTACCTGTCCGATTCCCGCAGCCTTAGCTTTTTCAGCGGCAAGTTCTGCAACACCAGCAGCAATCTGAGGAGGAGCCATTCTAAAGGTTTTAGCAAAAGCAAACATTGGAGAACCTAAATCTCCCATTTCTGGATTTGGAGCAGTTTGAACTACAATTTTTTCTGCTTCAACTTCTGCTGCTTCAATATTTTTTTCTTTTATAAAAGCGTTTACAGCTTCTGCTATTATTTGTTTAAAATCCTGTTTTATATCTGCCATTATTCCACCTCATAAATTGCTAATTATTTGAATGAAGTATAGCGGTTTTGCCTTGAATAAACAATATCACAATTTTTTTGAGCAAATTGTTGAGTACTTATTGCACGATTATTGCACAATTTTTCTGTAGTGCTTCTCAATATCTCGGATAAGCTTGTACTCAAAAGAATCGCAAAGTGCAATCCAGGAAGCTTCAATCAAGTCGGCAGAAACACCAACGGTTGTCCAGTTTGCACTACCGTCTGTACTTTCTATGATTACCCTAACTTTTGCCGCAGTTGCAGATTTTCCATCTATAACGCGAACCTTAAAATCAATAAGTCTGATTTGAGCAACAAGAGGATAGAACTTTTCCAGAGCCTTTCTAAGGGCAATATCCAGGGCATTTACAGGACCATCACCTTCACCGGCTGTGATTTCAATCTGTCCGTCAACTTCAACCTTTATCTGAGCGCAACAACAAACGCCTTCTTCCGGACGAGGATTTGAACCATTTGTCTGGTAATAATGAAGCTTAAAGAAGGGCTGATACTGTCCCAACTGCTTGCGTACCATCAATTCAAAGCTTCCGTCGGCACCTTCAAACTGATAGCCTTCAAACTCAAGCTCCTTCATCTTTTTTACAATTTTATCAACAAGCTCATCTGTCTTTTTTAAGGAAGGAGCAAACTTCTGGATTTTTTCTACAATCGTACTGCGACCTGCAACTTCGCTCATCAAAAATACGCGGGAGTTGCCGACTGTCTCAGGTGGAATATGCTCATAGGCCATAGGATTTTTTAAAACTGCATCTATATGCATTCCTGCTTTGTGGGCAAAGGCACTTTTTCCAACAAATGGTGACTGAGAGTTCATACTTACATTTGTGATTTCGGATATTTTATTACAAATTGCAGTCAGATTTTTCATGTTCTGTGAAGGAATACATTCATATCCCATTTTAAGCTGCAAGTCAGGTATTATTGTAGAAAGATTTGCGTTTCCAGTCCTTTCTCCAAATCCCAGTAAAACACCCTGTACATGAACTGCCCCCTGGCTAACAGCAACAAGAGAATTGGCAACTGCAAGCCCGCAATCATTATGAGTATGAATACCGATTTTTACTTTATCACCAAAGTTTTTTACAACATCAGCAACAGCCTGTCGACATTCATCTATCATAAAGCCGCCTTTGGTTTCGCAAAGACAAATTACTTCAGCACCACCATCAATTGCAGCCTGAAGAGTTTTAAAAGCATAGTCTTTATCATCAAAATATGCTGTGAAAAAATGTTCTGCATCATAAAATACATGGCGGCCATTATTATGCAAAAACTCGCAGGTTTCCTGTATCATTTTTAGATTTTCTTCCAGAGAAACCTTTAAGATTTCTGTTACTTGAAAGGTCCAGGATTTGCCAAAAATGACAACGTATTCAGTTCCGGCTGCAAGAATACTCTGAAGATTTGTATCTTCTGTACATTTCATTTCTTTATGCCGGGTCGCACCAAAAGCACAGAGTTTTGCATTCTTGAGGGAAACCTTTTTCATTTCCTGGAAAAACTCCATATCCTTAGGGTTACTGCCAGGATTTCCCGCTTCGATATAGGATATTCCAAGCTCATCTAAGGTACGGCAAATGTGGATTTTATCCTGAACGGAATAGCTTATTCCTTCGCCCTGAGCACCATCGCGTAAT
>JAILQA010000092.1 GCA_024699205.1 Treponema sp.
AACATTACAAGAACAGAAAGACAAACTGCTTCAATCAATCTGTTTGGAATATATTCAAGAACACATTTCTTTACATCTGCACTGTTCTTGTAATGTTGATTGCTTATAATATTGTTTCTGGTAGAGTTTTATCTGAAGTTATGATTGCAAACCTTGGCGCTTTTGCAGTTGCCGCATTTAAGCTTTTGCCATCTGTTTCGGCTTTGTCATCAAACTTTAATACTTACATAGTTCAGTATACAGCAGTACAGGCAGTACTTACAAATCTGGAAGAAGCAAGACATTACATTGTAAAGTACGGAAAAGAACCTGTTACTTTTGAAAAAAGTCTTCAGACAAAAAATCTTTGTTTCTCATATCCAAAAAATCCTGATAAAAAAATTCTTGATAACGTTGATACAGAAATTAAAAACGGTGACGTTGTCGGAATCAAAGGAAGTTCTGGATCTGGCAAGACAACTTATGTTGATATAATCTTAGGTCTTCTTGAACCAGTTTCTGGAGAAATCCTTATTGATGGAAAAAAACTTACAGATGCAAATGTAAATTCATGGCGTGAAAAAATCTCTTATGTGCCGCAGACTGCTTATCTTATTGACGATACAATCCGTGCCAATATTGCTTTTGGTGTTCCTGAAAAAGAAATTGATGACGAACGTATTAAAATTGCAATGAAAGAAGCAATGCTATATGATTATGTTTCTGGTCTTCCGGAAAAGGAAATGACAGTTGTAGGTGAGCGTGGAGTTCAAATGTCCGGTGGACAGAGACAGCGCCTTTCAATTGCCCGTGCTTTGTATAATAATCCTGATATCATTATTTTTGATGAAGCAACATCTGCTCTTGATGACATTACTGAAAAAGAAATAATGGAATCAATTGATAATCTGATTGGTCAGAAAACCTTGATAATTATTGCACACCGCCTTTCAACTCTCAAAAAATGTAATAAGATTTTTGAAGTTGCAGACGGCAAAATAAATATTTCGGAAAAATAAAGAGGTAAGAAAATGAATGTTCCATTTTTGAGTTTAAAGGAAGTAACAGATTTACATAATAAGGAAATCAATGAAGCTGCTAGCAGAGTTGTAAACAGCGGCTGGTATCTGCAGGGAAAAGAAAACGAAGTGTTTGAAGCAGACTATGCTAAGTACATCGGTTCAAAATATTGTATTGGTGTTGCAAACGGCCTTGATGCTTTAATCTGGATTCTTCGCGCTTATATTGAACTTGGCCGCATGAAGAAGGGTGATGAAGTAATTGTTCCTGCAAATACTTATATTGCAACAATTCTTGCAATTACAGAAAACGGACTTACTCCGGTTCTTGTAGAACCAAAATACGAAACTCTAGAAATTGATGACGATTTGATAGAATCAAAAATCACAGAAAAAACTAAGGCAATAATGATTGTTCATCTTTATGGTCGTAATGCTTATACAAAAAAGATAGGGGAAATTTGTAAAAAACATAATCTCTATCTTTTTGAAGATAATGCACAGGCTCACGGATGTTTGTTCGAAGGCCAGAAAACCGGAAGTCTTGGCGATGCTGCAGGCCACAGTTTTTACCCTGGAAAGAACCTGGGTGCG
The DNA here is from genome assembly GCA_024699205.1 of Treponema sp. Taxonomy (GTDB): domain Bacteria; phylum Spirochaetota; class Spirochaetia; order Treponematales; family Treponemataceae; genus Treponema_D. The sequence goes on from JAILQA010000092.1 coordinate 1,593, forward strand.
CTTGGAGATGGCGGTGCAGTTACTACTGATGATAAAGAAGTTGCAGATACAGTTCGTGCTCTTGCAAATTATGGCTCAAAGGTAAAATATGTTTTTGATTATACAGGCCGCAACAGCCGCCTTGATGAGATTCAGGCTGCCATTCTTGATGTAAAACTTAACTACCTTGATCAGGATAATGATAAAAGAAAAAAAGTTGCAAAGCTTTATTATGAAGGAATTAAAAATCCTGCAATTACAATTCCAGAAACAAAAGATTTTGTTCAGAACGTTTTCCATCTGTTCCCGGTTCTTACAGAAAAAAGAGACGAACTTCAGCAGTACCTTAAATCAAAAGAAATCGGAACTGTAATTCACTATCCGATTCCTCCTCACAAACAGAAGTGTTATGAAACATGGAACAATCTTTCATTCCCGATTACAGAACGTATTCACAATTCAGAACTCAGCCTCCCAATGGGCCCTGCAATTACAGAAGAACAGGTTCGTTACGTAATTGATGCAATTAATGAATGGAAATAAATAATGAACTTAAGACGAAAAATACAAAATTATATTTATGATCATCTTTCTCTAACTCATGATTATTACGGGAAAATTTATCTTCCCAAATATAATATGTATGTTCCGTTTGATAAGGCTGTACCTCAAGTGTATAACAAAAATGGTGAATTAATGAAATCTGTTTTTATCCGCGATTCACAAAGTGCTCATTCACCATATTCATATTCCCAGAAAGTTTTTTTTGACCGTTTTAATTTTGGATTAGATACACATTTTTATTCTCAGATTGACTTGCTTCAACGCAGTGGGAAACCAGTTCATACTTACGCAATGTTTTCTGAAAGTGAAAGTGTAGTTCCTGAATCATATAAAGTCTTTGAAAAAAACAAAGGTCTTGAAAAAGAATTTGATTATATTTTTACAATGTCGGAAAAACTTTTGGATGCGTTACCAAATGCACGCTTTGTACCTTTCTGTACAGGACCATGGTATGGTTCAGAAAAGTATGGCGGAATAATGACTGCTGATGCCTGTAATAATAAAACAAAAAATATTTCTATTATGGCTTCGCGTCAGAATATTTCTGAATATCACAAATTTCGTATTGCAATAGCCAAAAAGTGTAAAGAAGAGAATCTTGCTGATACATACGGCTCTTTTGATGGTGGTGCCTTTTTGGATAAAATTGACCACGTCTTTGCTCCATACAGATATTCAATCATCATAGAAAATGATGAAAAGCCTTATTACTTTACAGAAAAAATTACCAGTTGTTTTGCCGCAATGACAATTCCAATATATCTTGGTGCAACTAAAATTGGTGATTTTTTCAATGAGGATGGTATTATAAAAATTACTCCTAAAGATTATGATAATCTTGGAGCATTTTTGAAACAATGTAATGAAAAAGATTATCAGTCTCGTATTGAAGCAGTAAAAGATAATTATAATCGTGTTCAAAAGCATCTGAATGTCTTTGACAATTTTATTTATGAACCATTTATGAAAGGAAATGTTTAATGGCCGAAACTCCTTTAATTTCTGTAGTATGTGCAAGTTATAATCACGAAAAATATGTGGGTCATTTTGTAAAAAGCCTTCAAGATCAGACTTACTCAAATTGGGAACTTATAATTGTAGATGACTGTTCATCTGATGGAAATGTTGCCGAAATCAAAAAACTCGCCGCTTCAGAGCCTCGTATACATCTTTTTGAACAGCCTTTTAATCAGGGGCCAGGCGCTGCTTTAAACAAAGCTTTTTCAGAATCAAAGGGTGAAATTATTGTAGACATGGCTTCGGATGACAGCCTGAAAAATGATTATTTTGATTTTGTGGTAAAAACATTTTCCGAAAGAGCAGATATTGGAGCAATTTATTCGCCACTTGATGTAATGGATGAAAATAACAAAATCTATGAAAACTGGCCTCTGGATACAAGCTTTAATCGGATAAAACTTTTGAATAAAATGTTTTATGGATTTAATGAAGTTTTTTC
>JAILQA010000105.1 GCA_024699205.1 Treponema sp.
CCTTAAATATTTGTTCGATTTGTTATTTGTTGATTTTGATTTTTCAGGGGCTACTTTCTTATTGCAGAAATCAGATTACAGTTTATTTAAGTACAAAAATTGATGTATCACTGACCTGTGATTTTTTTTATCACTTATTAAGATTGCCTATGTCTTTTTATACTGCAAGAAAAACAGGGGAAATCCTTTCGCGAATAAGAGATACAGAAACAATAAGGATGACAATTTCTTCTACAACGGTTTCTGTCTTGATGGATTCGATAATGATTCTTCTGGGATGCATATTCTTGAGCAAAATGGGAGCGGGACTTTTGTATGTTTCGATGATTCCTGTTTTTGTTTCGGCAGTAATTGTATGGGGCATTGCAAAACCTTTTAAGCGTTTGATAAAGAATAGATCAATTGCAGAGGCAGAAAAAAATGCATCTATGTATGAAACAATTAATGGAATTGCTACTGTGAAGGCACTATCTACTGAAAAGAATGCTTTTCATAGGAATGAAATAAAAATTGTTGAATCGATAAGGCAGGCTGTCAGATTAGATACTTTTGCGAATATAAATAATTCTATTCAAGGTTTTATTTCAAGTCTGGGGACTTTATTGGTCTACTGGGTTGGAAGTTATAAGATTTTTGAAGGTTCTATGTCTTTGGGACAGTTGATTTCTTTTATTACTTTGTCGGGGTTCTTTCTGGGACCTTTGGGAAGGCTTTTGACTATGCAGCCTAATCTTCAGGAGGCGTTTGTAGCGGCAGAGCGTTTGTCGGATATTATGGATATTTCTGAGGAAGATGATGATGAAAATGATTTGGATTCAATTGATGGATTAATGAAGGAAATAAAATTCGAAAATGTCGGATTTGCTTATGGAACGAGAGGTAGGGCAGTTGACGGAATTAATTTTACGATTGAAAAAGGTCAGAGAATTGCTTTTGTTGGAAAATCCGGTTCTGGGAAATCTACTTTGCTTAAACTGTTGATGAAGTTTTATGCTTGCGAGGAAGGAAAAATCTTGATTGATGGAAGTGATATTTCGGAGTTAAGAACTGAGGATTATAGAAGTATTATTGGTTATGTTCCGCAGGAAAGTCTTTTGTTTAGTGGTACGATTGCTGAAAATATTGCATGGGGGATGGATTTTGCTACACCACAGATGATTGTTGCGGCGGCGAAGGCGGCTCAGGCGTTTGATTTTATTATGAGTTTGCCGGATAAGTTTAAGACAATTGTTGGTGAACATGGAGCGACCTTATCTGGTGGAGAGCGGCAGCGAATTGCATTGGCAAGAATCCTTATGCGGAATCCAGAAGTGATTATTTTGGATGAAGCGACTGCAAGTTTGGACAGTATTTCGGAAAAGGCAATTATGGATACAGTTGATTCTTTAAAAGGAAGAACTGTAATTATGGTTGCGCATCGTTTGTCGACAGTATGTAATTGTGACAAGATTTTTGTGATGGAAAAAGGAAGAATTGTTGAAGAGGGAAATCATGAAGAATTGCTGAGAATGAATGGTAAATACAAGGAATTATGGAGTGCACAATATGAAAAACAAGCTTTCGGTGATTGAGCATGGAAATATGATGTATTATTCGCGGGAATTAGTACAGATTGCGCTTCCAAAAGAAATAAATCTTATGTTTTTTACTATTTCTTCATTGGTAGTTTGCATAATTTTGCTTCTGACTGTAGTGAAAATTAATGATGTGGTTAGGGTCAATGGAATCATAAGGACAGAGAAAAATAATTCGACGGTAAAGAATGTTTTGGCAGGTGAAATAGAAGAGATTTATTTTGAAAATGAGCAATATGTTGAAACGGGTGATGTGCTTTATTCATTGAAGAAAGATTATTCCAAGGCTTTGATGAAGGAACTGGAAAATGAGATTTCAAATGTGAAAGAAGAGCTTTACTGTATTCAGGTATTGTTGGATGGCTATTCTGAAGAGCAGATTGTTATCTCTGCTGAAGAAAATCTCTTTGTTTATTCTAAATTGAAAGAGTATCTGGAAACTATTGATTATTTGAAAAAGGAGATTTCGATTTTGGATTATAAATATCAGAAAGAAAGAAATCGACCTAATGCTTTATATAATCAAAGGTCTGTAGATGAAGCTTTTTTAAATTATGAATTAGGCAGCCAGGAATTGGAAAAATATAAATCGTCTTTTTTGTCTGAGTTGACTCAAAAAAAGAAAAATTATGAATTATCGTTGGAAAAATTGGAACAGGAGTTGTTGCGAACAAAAGAGGAATATACTTTTCTGGATGTTCGTTCTCCGATTTCTGGGTTTGTACAGGAAATCTCTTCTCTAAATGCAGGAGATTATCTTTTTGCAAATCAGGAAGTTGTTGTAATTGTTCCTGATGATGCTAAGAACTTTAGGGTTGAACTGTCAGTTCCTACAAAGGATATAGGCGAAATTACGACCGGATTAAAAGTTAGGTATAGGTTGTCTGCTTTTCCATTTTTTGAATACAAGGGTGCTGAAGGTGAAATTAATTCGATTGATTCAGATGTGAGAAAGAGTTCAGGCAATCAATTGTGTTATCGGGTGTATTCGGATATTGAAAGAACTTCATTTAAAAGTAATAAGGGGATTGAATATCCATTAAGAGCTGGAATTGAAGTTAATGCCAGAATTGTCCTGGAGAAAAAATCTGTGATACATTTTATTCTGCAGAAATTGGATTTTATGCAATGAAAAAAAATAAACTGATGCTTATTCTGTATATTTCAGTGA
>JAILQA010000143.1 GCA_024699205.1 Treponema sp.
TTGTAAAGAATAAGGTTGCGCCTCCATTCAGAAAGTGTGAACTGGATATTTATTTTGGTAAGGGTATTTCTTCTTCTGCCAGTTTATTGGATTCTGCGGTTAAACATGGAATTATTGATAAACGCGGTGCCTGGTATACAATGGGCGAATCTAAGATTGGTCAGGGCAAGGAAAATGCAGTTAATTTTATTGAACAGAATGCAGAACTTGCAAAAGAGATAGAAGCAAAAATCCGTGCCGAAGTTTTTCCGGGGCAGGTTTTAAAAAATAAAGAAGGTGAACCTGTAGAAAAAGCTGCAAAAAAAGCAAAAAAGGAAGCTGATAGTTCTGCAAATGATTCTAAGGCTGATAATGCACTTTTTTAATCTGAGATAATTCAATCTGATATGAAAAAGGTTTTATTAGGTTTAGGTTCTAACAGTGATTTTGGTGAATTGTCTTCTCTGGAAGTACTGAAAAGGGCTTGCCATGAATTGGCTCTCTATTTAAAAAATCCAGTGTATTCATCAGTTTATGTAACCAAGGCAATGTATGTTGATAATCAGAATGATTTTTTCAATATGGTTGTTTTGGGAAACATAGCTGATGAAATTACACCGGTTGAACTGCTTAGATTTGTTAATGAGATAGAAGCAAAGTATGGAAGGGATCGCAGTAAGGAAATTAGATTCGGACCGCGGTCTCTTGATATCGATATTGAGTTGTTTGGAGATGAAGCTGTAAGGAGTACTGAACTTGAGATTCCCCATCCCAGACTTTCGGAGCGGGCTTTTGTTTTAATTCCTGCTCTTGAGATTTTAGATGAAAATGCCGATAAAAAAATTATAGAAAGATTTCAAAAATATTTATCAGCTATCGATTTGAATGATAAGGCAAACCGCGTTGATAAATATATTTCTTCTAAGGATTTTTTATAGGCGGTAAAAAATGAGTGAAACTGTAACACTGCAGACAATTACTAAATCTGATCTTTCAACTGACAGCAAAAAACATGAATATAAGGTTGGACAGTTTGAAGGACCTTTAGATTTATTATGGGCTTTAATCAGGGAAAGTAAGGTTAATATTTATGATATTCCGATTGCACAGATTACAGAACAGTATCTTGAGTATCTGGATTATGCAGTACAAACTGATTTAAGCGATTTATCTGAGTTTTACAGTTGGGCAGCTAAATTAATTTATATAAAAAGTCGTATGCTTCTTCCTGTTGAGTTTAATTATGAGGATGATGACGATGAAGATCCAAGACAGGAACTGGTAGATAAACTTATTGAATATCAGAAATTTAAGAAGCTTTCATCTCTTATGGAAGAACAGGAAGATGAATCGGAATGGAACTTTGAACGCAAAAAGATTCAGAGAGTCCTTCCTTTTGATGAATCCGACGATATGTGGGAAGAAATCGATACCTGGGACTTGCTGCAGCGTATGCAGGCAATGTTCAAAAATATGATGGGACAATATTCAAATGAAAAGATTTTGAATATGTACGAGGAAATCTCCGTAAATGAAAAAATTACGCTGATGAACGAGTTCCTGGAAGAAAAAAAGGAATGTATGTTTACGGATTTGCTTACTCGTCCCGGAAACGAAATGGATGTAATCTGCGCGTTTATGGCAATTTTGGAAGCGGTTAAATTTAAAATGATTACCATCTTTCAAAATAAGATATTTAGTGATATAAAAATATGTGCCAGAAACGATAGCGACGGTTATATTCCTAGCGAAGACGAACTGACAACAAAATAAAGTAAACTTAAGGTATTTTTATGGATTTTAATAAGGAAACGGCTTTGGTCGAAGCTGTTTTATTTTTGGAAAGTGAACCTCTTTCTGTAAAGATGATTTCAAATAAATCACAGCTTTCGGAAGAGGTTGTAGAACAGTGTTTAGAAAAATTAAAGGAAAAATATAATTCAGAAGACAGTGGCGTTGAACTGGTTATGATTACCGGCGGCTGGTGTCTCGCTCCTAAAAAAGAATACTGGGATGTTTTGAAAGAACTTTACGGTTCAAAAAGAGAAGGGCATCTGTCAAAATCTGCAATGGAAACACTTGCAATCATTGCTTATTCCCAGCCTATAACAAGAGCAGAAATTGAATCAATCAGAGGTGTTGGCGTAGATAATATGGTCAGACTTTTGCTTGACCGTAATCTTATAAAAGAAGTTGGAAAAAAAGAAGCACCAGGCCGTCCTATTCTTTTTGGAACTACAAAAGAATTCTTAAAGCTTTTCAGATTGAACAGCATTTCAGAGCTTCCTAAACTTGATGAAGATGATGAAGAGAGGTTCGAACTTGCCCGCTAGTGATTTTCTCAAGCATGAAAATAAAGAAGTTAGACTTCAGGTTTTTCTGGCACACAGCGGGGTAGCAAGCCGTCGTGCCTGTGAACAGATAATTCTTGATGGAAGAGTTTCTGTTAATGGTCAGGTAGTTACTTCAATGGGGACAAAAGTTTCTGAAAAGGATGAAGTTACTGTTGATGGAAAAAAAATCTTTCTTGAAGAAAAAAAACGCTATGTTTTGTTAAATAAACCTGCCGGATTTGTCTGTTCTTCTTCTGACGAAAAAGGTCGTTCTGTTGCTGCTGATTTATTGAAAGAAAAATACAAGGAGCGTCTTTACAACGTAGGGCGTCTTGATATGTACAGCAAGGGACTTATAATCTTTACAAATGACGGAGATTTTGCAGCCAAACTGTCTCATCCTTCAAGTCAGCTGGAAAAGGAATATATTGTAGAAACCAGTCAGAATATTCCAGAAGATTTTCCTGAAAAATTTCAGAAAGGCATAAGAGTTGACGACGTATTCTACAAGTGCAAAAAATGTACAATCCTAAAACAACGCAAACTCAGTATAATTTTAATTGAAGGCAAAAACCGTGAAATCAGAAATGTTCTGGAAGCTCAAAATATAGGTACAAAATCCCTTGTTCGTGTAAGAATCGGTTGTGTGAATATTGATGATTTGAAGCCTGGTGAATCCCGGGATTTGACGGATTTTGAAATAAAAGGATTGTTAAATTTAACTTCAAGGCATTAGTAATTATATGAAGAAATATAGCAGGCGTTGCGGGCGGCGATTGAGCCCGCAGAGAGGGTAGGACGCAACGAAGTGCGGACGAAGGGGGAGTCTTCCCCCCTTAAAAAACTCAAGCCTGTGTTGGAGGAAATATGATTATCGCAATTGACGGACCTGCTGGAACTGGAAAAAGCACTATTGCAAAAATGCTTTCAGAAAAATTAAACATTACTTTTTTGAATAGCGGCGGTTTTTACAGAACTCTTACTATGGCTGTTCTGGATGCTGGAATTGATTATAAGGATGAAGCTGCTACCCTTGATTTTTGCAAAAAACAGAAAATTGAATATACAAAAGAAGGGCATTTTATCTTAAACGGTAAAGACGTTACTGCCCATCTTCACGATGACCGCATAACTAACAATGCGTCTCAGGTAAGTGCAATTGTTGAAATCAGACATCTTGTAAATGATCTTATGCGTGAGATTACAAAATCTTTAAGCATTGTCTGTGAAGGTCGAGATATGACGACTGTAGTTTTTCCTAATGCTGAATACAAGATTTATCTTGATGCATCTGCTGAAGTTAGGGCAAAAAGACGCTTTGATCAAGGGGTAAGTAACCTGACTTTGGAAGAAATTAAGGCATCTATAGAAAAAAGGGACGAAATGGACAAAAATAAGAAGGAAGGTTCATTAAAAATTGCACCAGATGCCCTCTATATCGATACTTCTAACTTGACGATTGACAATGTTTGTGCGATAATATTAAAACAAATTTCATAATTAAAAGGTTATATAATGGACGAAATGGAAGTGGAAAAGGAAGAAACTCAGAACTCCAAGAGTGATTTCCAGACACAATTAGAGGAGTCTCTGAAAACATTCAGTGCACCAGAAACTGGTAATCTTGTAGAAGGAACAGTTGTTCAGGTTACAAAAGACTATGTTTATGTGGACATTGGTGATAAGTCAGAGGGGTTAATCCCTGCAGAGGAGTTCGCAGATAATCTGCCGAAAGAAGGGGATAAGGTTCAGGCATTATTAATGGGACATAATTCAAGTGGTCCTGTTCTTTCTAAGAAAAAAGCTGATTCAAAAAGATTCTTAAAAGAAATCCAGCAAGCATGGAAAGATAAGACGCCTGTTGATGGTGTTATCGCTAAGGCTGTAAAGAGCGGTTACGAAGTTGATTTGGGAATTGACCGAATGGCATTTTTACCGATTAGCCAGGCTGATAGCGAAAAGGTTGAAAAACCGGAATCATTGATTGATGTAAAGTCTAAGTTCTATATTGAACGTCTCTATTCAGATAACAAGTTGAATCCAGTTGTAAACCGAAGAAAGTATCTTGAAGAAGAAATCAATAAAAATAGAGATGCATTCTTTGAAAATACTGCAATTGGTGACACTGTAAAAGGAACTGTTAAGAGCTTCACCAGTTTTGGTGCTTTTATTGATCTTGGCGGTTTTGACG
>JAILQA010000151.1 GCA_024699205.1 Treponema sp.
ACACTCTCATAAACGTTAAAGTTTAATTATGATTACTTCTAATAGATTAAAAAATCTGCATCCTTATGTACCGGGAGAGCAGCCTAAAGACAGAGATTATATAAAATTAAATGCAAACGAAAATCCTTACCCACCATGCCCGCAGGTACAGCAGGCAGTAATCGATTTCGTAAAAAATCATCCTGAAAAAATGGGCTTATACCCAGACCCGGATTCAAACGAACTTCACGCCGCAATCGCCGACCTCCTGAACAAAACAGGCGGTGTCCTTTGCCGCGCACAAGTATCGACTCCAGCCCGTGTAGCAACTCCAGCAGAAGTCGCAACCCCCGCTGATAAAGCAACTTCTGCTTGTAATGCAACCCCTGCAACTCCCCTTGTAACCCCCGCACCAGAAGACGTAATTCCCTTTACCGTCACACCCGATATGATTTACAGCGGAAACGGCAGCGATGAAGTACTTTCTTTCGTTTTCTACGCCTTTTTTGATTCATCTGCAAAGTTTGTAATGCCAGAATATACCTACAGTTTTTACCCGGTATATGCTGGTTTTTATAACATCCCAATGGATACAATCCCTCTTAAAAATGACTGGTCCCTGGATACAAAAGCCATGCTGGAACATGCTCGTAGCAACAAAGGCGGAATCATTTTTGCAAATCCAAATGCGCCAACAGGCCTTGGACTTAAACGTGACCAGGTCCGCAAAATGCTTGAAGAAGCAAGTCCTGACGAAATCTTTATTGTAGATGAAGCCTACGTAGATTTTGGCGGAGAAAGCTGTATTCCTCTTCTTGCTGATTTTAAAAATCTGGTAATTGTAAGAACTTTCTCAAAAAGCCTTTGCGGGGCTGGACAGCGATTGGGATATATTGTTTCTTCACCAGAGCTCGTAAATGTAGTTACCACCGTAAAAAACAGTGTAAATCACTTTCCAATTGATGCAATCGCCCAGGTAAGTGGAAAAGCAGCCTGTCTCAATCCAGCTTATTATGCCGAGTGTGCAAGAAAAGTTGTAAACGAGCGTGAAGATTTTTATAACTTTTTGCTTTCTCATGGTTTTTACGTATTAAAGAGCGAAACCAATTTCCTTTTTGCTAAAAAAGAAGGTCTCGCCGGTGATGAACTTTATAGAAAAATTAAAGCAGAGGGATTACTTATCCGTCACTTTAATACAAAAGGAATAGAAGATTTTGTACGTATAACCATAGGAACAAAAGAAGAAATGGATTTACTAAAAAAAGCCTTTGAAAAAGTTCTAAACGACTGTTAAACTTTTAATATCAAAAAGAGAAAAAGAAACAAAAAGAGTCAAAATATCAGGAGCAATTATGAAATTATTAGTTATAAGCGATTTACATGCAAACAATTCAATTTTAGATAAAATGGATTCAATCTTCTCTCAGGCAGATGCAGTTTTATTTGCCGGTGATTTTGCTGAATGTTTTAAGCCTGAAACAGGAAAAGCAGCTCTTGAAAAATTATGCTCAAAGCATGATTCAATTTTTGCTGTTCTCGGAAACTGTGATAACGAAGATTTCCTTGAAGATATTGAAAATGCTGACATCAGCATAGAAAAAACTCTGGTCTTCCACGAAGGTCTTGCTCTTGCAGGTGCGGGCGGCGGAACCTATTTCACCGGCAAAACAGAGTTTGAGCGCAGTGAAGAAGAAATCCTCAGTGATTTTGGAATTATCGAGTCTTCAATCAAAGAAACTGCTGATTCATCCCTGTGGGCAAAAACAATTTTAATCTGCCACAATCCTCCAAAATCAGAGCTTTGCGACAAAGTAAACGAATCTCTTCACGCCGGAAGCCAGCTCTTTACAGACTATATTCAGAAAAATCAGCCGCTCGCCGTAATCTGCGGTCACATTCATGAAGGTGTCGGAATTGAAAAAATCGGAAATACAACCGTCATAAATCCAGGTCCTCTATTGGAGGGACACTATGCCTGGCTTGAACTGACCAAAGAAGGAGAGAATTGGAAAGTTTCAAAAAGCGAGTTATGCACTTTGTAGCTCTAGTAGCCGCTTATACGATGTTCTTTAAGGAGGTTAAAATGAAAAAGTTTTGTTCTATATTGTGTTTTTCATTATTAACTTTTGGATTGAAGGCAGCCCCCTTGTTTTCTCACATCAGTCTTGTAACCTTCAGATCCAACCTGAAATATACAATCGGCGAAGATACTCAAGCCTATACCGCCCAAAGAAAATTACAGCCCTTTTCTATAAATAAATACGAAACCACCTACGGACTCTGGTATCAGACAAGAATTGCAGCCGAAGCCCGAGGCTATTATTTTGAAAACCCGGGGCAGCCGGGCTCTCACGGAAGACGCGCAGAAAAGCTTACGGACGAAAACTCCTGCCAGCCTGTAACAATGATAAACTGGTATGATGCAATTGTCTGGTGCAATGCCCTGAGCGAATTAAAAGGTCGTACTCCCTGCTATACTTATGAAGGTGCAGTTCTCCGCGATTCAGGTGACACTGCCAGCTGTGATTTATGTGAATGTAACTGGAATGCAGACGGCTACAGACTTCCTTCCGAAGCAGAATGGGAATATGCCGCCCGCCGCACAAAAAAATCCTTCCAGAAAGGAAACTTAATCAGCGGGCAGCTTGAACCGTCATCTGAAGAAGGTCTTTTGTATGCCTGGATTTTCGAAAATGCTGATTCATCAAAAATCGTTGGAACTGCCGGTGTACCTTTTAATCCTGACGAAGTTGTAAAACCCGCTACAGGAAACGCAAATGGTGCAGGCCTTTATGATATGAGTGGAAATCTTCTGGAGTTTTGCTGGGACTGGTTTGCCGATTATGCCGAGGATAATCCCTATGGTCCATCTGTTGGTTATGAACGCGTCTGCAGGGGAGGAAGCTGGGCACCTTATACAATGTTCAATTATGCTGGTGACCGCTATTCCTACAATCCCAATGAAAAGTACAATTATTTTGGATTCCGAATCTGCTGCACAGTCAATGCCACAGAATAATCTTTTCAGTTATTTAAGCTTGTTTTCCTGTCGCTTTATTTTTCTCTTTTCGTTGTTAATAAGTTTGCGCTGCTTTCTTTTCATTTTCTTTGCTTTTTTTAGTGCAGAAAAAGTTTCGCGGTTAAAGTTCAGCATCCAGGAACATACAAAAACAGAAATCAGACATAAAAGCGTAGCAAAAATAACCGGCCAGTAACCAGGAAGCGTTTCAAATGGAAGCTTAAAGTTCATTCCAAAGAAGCTTGTTATAAAAGTCGGCGCCATCATAACCAGGTTGATAATTGCAAGCTTTTTCATCACGACGTTAAGGTTGTTTGAAATTACCGAAGAATAAGCATCCATTACCCCAAAGAGAATGTTTGAATAAGTGTCGGCCATTTCAATAGCCTGCTTGTTATCAATTCTTACGCCTTCAACAAAATCAATATCTTCTTCATCAAACTTAATCAGCCGGGTAGTAACCATTTTTTCAAGCAGAAGAGCATTCGATTTAAGCGAAGTTGTAAAATAAACAAGCGATTTTTCGAGTCCCAGCAACTGCATGATTTCTTTGTTTTCAATTTCAAGCCGCATTTCCGTCTGAATGCCGGTTGAACGCCTGTTAATCTCTTTAAGATAGCGCAAAAAGTTTAAGTTTGCGCGGTTCATAATCTGAACAATAAAGGAAGGAAAATCAGTCAGTCTCACATTTTTAATACGGTTAGTTCCAAAATCCTTTAAAACCTCACTATCCGTCCAGCAAATCGTGATGATTATATTTCCCTTAATAATTATACCAACCGGTACAGTAAAATAAGGCGTTTCTGCAGCAGAATCATAAATTGGAACCCTTACAATGGTAAGAATATAACCCTCACCATCTTCAAGTCGAGAAAGTTCATCCGGGTCAAGAATATCAAGGATGTGGTCGTTATCTATTTCGTATTCTGATTGTAATTCAGTGGTTTCGTCAC
>JAILQA010000165.1 GCA_024699205.1 Treponema sp.
TATTTATTGGCTTCTGGGTAGCTTATGTCACTTTTGGAAATGGGGTTCCGCTTTTTTTTATTGCTTTAGTTACCGTAATTCTTGGCGGACTTTCCTGGGATGCAACTAACTTCTTAAAGACTGATATGATAAGCCAGGTCAATCAGACTCATGCTATTGTTTTTTCAACATTAGGAAGAAAATTGGGAAGATTTTTCCCACTTCCTGGTACTTATTCTGGTTATATTTTCCAATCAAGTTTACCACGCTTTATTCCATATCTAGCTGGTAAGGTTCCTGCTATTATTGGATCTGTAACAATTGCTGAAATTGCCTATAGTTTCCCAGGTCTTGGTAGTAACTTAATTGATGCTTTGGTACAAACAAATACCGATTTGCTTGTTACTTCTGTTTTTGTTTTATTGTGTATTAATGCCGTTGTTTCCTTCCTTGTAAAAACAATATTGTTCTTAATTTATCCGAGGGTATATGAAAAAGCAATTTAATGTAGTTAAATATTCTGTAGTAATTATATTTATTTTACCGTTGATTATTTCATGGCTTCCTTGGAATTGGTTTAATGGTATGTTTTCAGAAACTTTGAAAAATGAGGGGTTTGTTCCTATATTATTTAATTGTGTAAAAGAACTTTCTATTACTTTAGTTTCAACAATGATCTTTGCAATGCTCATAAGTTATATACTTGGCTTTGTAAGTGTTTTGTCTCTAAAAGTTGGTAGATTCTTTGCGAATTTTCTTAATGCTATAGAGTCAATTCCTTCAATACTTATTGCACTCTTCTGTTATGCACCTGTTTCAGGAGCTTTGGCAAAGAGCTCTGGTCAGACTTCAGCCTTTCTTTCTCTTGCAGTATTTGTATTAGCTTCTACAGCGACTGTTTTACCAGAAGCAGTAAGAAGTATTTCAATTCCTTTGTCGGACTTGTATCATCAGAAATATAGTGTTTCATTCCGTTCTTATGGCTTTGCAAAAGGTAGAATCCTTACTGTTCTTATGAAGACTGCTTTGATGAGAGATACTTTAAAACGTGTTGTTGCCGGGATTTTACTTAAAACCTTAGTTCTGGATACATCTTTTGGATTTGTTATTCAAGTTGGACTTGGGGCAACTGGAACACCTCAACATACAAGTCCAGGAGCTTTAATAGCATTGTACCGTCGTACACTTTTGGGATTCGATGGTACTCCTGCTATGTTCTGGATTCCTTCTGTTATATTGATTGCATTAAGTGTTGCATTCCTTATCGTACTTGGTGATAAGAAGGAGGAAGCATGAAACCTGTAGAATTAAAAGATTTTTGTATTCATCTAAGAGATAGAATAACCTTTAATAAATGTGATTTCTCTATTGAAGAGGGATCAGCCTCTGTAATAATGGGGCCAACAGGAACTGGAAAATCTGTTTTCTTAAAATCAATTGCCGGTATATTGCCTATGCATATTTTCAATTTCGAAGGAAGCATGAAAGTAAATGGAATAGATGCATATACAAATGGTGAAAAATTAGATTACAACCAGTGGACAAAAATTGAGCAGTCTGGACTTATGTTTATTCCAGCAGAAACAGCTCAGGTAATGAATGCAGCTTTAACTCTTGACCAAAACCTTGCTTTGCTGGCTCCTGGCTGTCGTTCGGAGATTGTACGTCGTTTAAGTGAATTCTTTTCATTGGATTTTGAAGCCTTTGCAAGACTTTATCCAGATGAAGTTTCAGGTGGAGAAATGCAGCGAATTACTCTTATGATTCTTCTTTCTCGAAAAGGTAACTTAATTCTTCTTGACGAGCCTACAGTTAATCTTGATAGAAATCTACGAAAGAATTTTGTTGATTTCTTAAATAAAGAAATTCTCTGTGATAAGACAAAGACTTTCCTAATGGTAAGCCATGACCTTGATTTTATAAAAAGACTTACACTTACAGATGCTTATATGCTTAAGGAAGGTCTTCTTACAAAAATCGAGACTTTACCAGAAATGGAAGGTTATGAAAAACCTGAGGCAAAAAAAGGTGCATCTGGTTCTGCAATGGAACTGAAGAATGTAGCCCAGTCTTATACAAAACGCGGTTTATTTGGTGAACGAAAGTTTAAGGCTTTTGAAGGCTTAAATCTTACATTTGAGCGTTCTACAATTTATGGTATTACTGGTCCATCAGGATGTGGAAAATCAAGTACAATAAAAGCAATTTTACGCTTACTTGATGAAACTTCTGGTCAAATCCTTATGGAAGGTAATGATTTAGTTGCATTAAAACCTTATGAGAACGGTAGAGATCCTAAAGTGTTTAAGCCTTTCAGAAAAAGAATGGCTGTTGTTCAGCAAGACTCACGTTTTTCTTTTTTCCCAGACCTAAAAATTAAGGATTCATTCCAGCAAATTATTAATGCCGGTAATGAAGGTACTGTCGAAGAATTAGCTGAAAATCTCGAAAAGGTTGGACTTACAAAAGCTCATTTGGATTGTAAACCTCAAATGCTTTCTTCTGGTGAAATGAAGAGAATGGATATCGCACGTGCTCTAACTGCTAAACCAGATATTCTTCTCCTTGATGAACCATTTGCACATATAGACTTTGATACCCGTTTACGTGTAATGAAGGTCATTTCTGATTATCTGGCAAGTCATGCCACTATTCTGGTTGTTGTAACTCATGAAGATTTCGATTTAAGATACTTCATTGAAAAGAATTATGATTTCCCAGAATTAGTGGGAATGTATGCAATTAAAAAATAATTAAGAATGTTTATGAAAACTAATTAAATAATAATTATTGTATTTAAATAAAAAAGGCTAAATTCCTTATTATAGGAGTTTAGCCTTTTTTCATGAGGTTTAATTTTTAATATTTAAACGCAGAACCTCCAATAAACTCGCGGATGATTGAGCGTGGTGGCACTGCGCTTGGCGAGATTGTAGCGAAGTTCTCAAGGAACTGAAGGAGGCGGCGGGCTTCTGCGTATTCCTTTTGCATTGGTGTTACCTGACGCAAAAGTGGTGCGGCGTAAACACGCAAAACAGAAAGCTCATAGTCCAAAGCTGTATTCAAAACTGCATCTGCATTGTTCTGGAACGGGAAGATATGAAGCTCTTCGCCGCGACGAACGCTTGGCCACATTTCAATAGTTCCTGCAGCAGGCTTTCCGCGGAAGTTGTTGTCGCGAACGATTCGGCGGATAAGGCGGTTATCGCTGGTTGAAATGCGGTTATGGTCATCCAGATTCAGCTGGGTGAGGGCAGAAAGATAAATCTTAAACTTGAGCTCTGGTGCTACC
>JAILQA010000170.1 GCA_024699205.1 Treponema sp.
TATAACTTTCATTTTTCTCCTCTTTTTACTTTTAATTGTTATTTTTCAATATTTTTTAATTTGCTTCTTAAATACGGTAATATAGATTTCATTATTATTGCCGTAGTTTTTCTATGTTGTGCTTCAGAAATATCTGCCTTGTTTACCTTATTAAACATTTTTAAAAGAAACTCAAAATCATTATATCCGTCAAAATCATTATAATTGTTTGGTATAAAAACATTGTTTTCATAAAGATATTCTAAAAGTTTTCTAGAAAAATATTTGGATGTTAATTCTATTCGTTCACGTTTTTCCACGGCATGCAAAATAGAAAACATTTGTTCCATAACTGAAAGTTCTTCATCCAAATCATTACGCCCGAATTTCTTGATACATGTGGAACCAATTGGAAACAATATGTTTTTATTATTTCTATTGCGAATCTTGTATAAATATCTTAATCCTTCATGTTTACAAACGCATTGAGAACTTGCACTTTCATCTTCCGTACAATCAACAATTTCCCATTCGAGAACAGCTAGTTCCCATGTATCAGCTACAGATGCTTCTATTACTACTTTTATCAAGTTTTCATAATAAGATTGCTTATCCATAAACTATTCTCCCCTTACATACCGCTTATACGAGAAATTACTAGCTGTTTTAAATCATTTAATTCGACTAATTCTTTTTGATTAATTGTTATTTCATCAAAACACACTTTCAATTGTGTTGTTAATTCGTATGAATCTTTTTCAGAGAAAATATGTATCTCGATCGGATTAAGAATAGTCATAGTTAGAAATTTTGTTGTTGTGCCAAAAGAAACTCCTTTGAATTCCTCTAACTTATTCTTCAAATCAAAATAAATTTGATAATTAGAAATTAAATGATTATTTGAAGATATTACATATGTTCTCTGATAAGCATTAAATTTACCTTTGTATATCTTGAGTGGATAAATTGCACTTGCGTTATTGCCCGCCAATAAAACCGCTTCTTGATCAAAAGCGAATGTATTAGTTTTGTAAGTTTCTTGAGAACAAGTGAAGAATGGATATTCTCCATCAATTGTTGCATCTTCTGAATTTAGTTTTCCTGTTGTAATATTACATTCTTTTCCAAGTGATGAAATTGATGTTTTTTTTGTGGTAAGAGAATTTTTATAAATTGACTCTGCCGTCTTTTCCAGATTTTCATTTATCTTCTGCTTAAGCTGGATGCGTTTTGTGATGGCATTGTAGGTGTTTACGATTTTCTTTTGTTCTTTTAGGTCGGGAACTGGAAGTTTCATATCACAAAAATCTTCCCATGGCATACTTCCGCGAACACCACCTACTGCAATATATGAGGCTTCTCTATCAAACTCTGTTCGCATAAACCACATTGCAAGATAATCTGGTAAAACTTCGTTTGTATTTTTTATTCTGAAAATATAATAAGCAGGTGACATTATTGCTTCATCATAATCTTTTAGACAAGCAATTGGGATTTTACCATCACGACTAACCTGCATCAATGAACATGCAAAATCATTCTTTCTGATTACTTGATATTTTGTAAGATCTGTTCCGATTGTATTGGCTACAGATTTGATAAAACATTTATCAATACTAACTCCAATCAAATTCTGAACTTTACCATCTTTATTTCGTTCATCAATAAGTTCTACAATTTCTCCAAGTTTTTTATACTTCGCACTCATTTCAAAATCTCCCAGTGACCGCCTTTTGGGGAGCCTTTTCGTTTTATAAATCCTTTTTCAACAAGTGAAGCAAGCTGCTTTTCTACTGCGCGGCTTGTTATTCCAATTTTTTCGGAAAGTTTTTTGGCTGAGAGTTTTGGATTTTCTTTTAAAAGTTCTAGAATTATCTCCGAACTTTTTTGATTATCTCCGAACTTTATCTCCGAACTTTTATCGTTTTCTCCGAACTTTTTGATGTATTCATCATAATCAATATGGGTATAGCGGTTTTTAAGTTCGTTGTTTTCGCCTAAAATAAGGTTGCGGAAGAAGTGTTCCAGATAGACAGGATTTTCTTCAATTCCTTCTTTAAGATTTTTGTAATTGGCACGCACAAGGGCATTTCTAAAGTACCAGCTGTTTTGGGCAAAAATATCATTATCAACTTTGTAGCCCATTGAACGAAGATACTTGATTGTA
>JAILQA010000186.1 GCA_024699205.1 Treponema sp.
GGACTTCTTCTTCTTGCAAACACAATTGCAAAGAAGAGTGGTGAGGAGCGTCTGATATGATGGATAAAAATAATCAGTATTATGCTGCTAAAAGGCAGACTCAGATAGTAAATATTATCTTTGATATTATCATTTATCTTACGCTTGCATTTGTTGTAATTGCTACTGTATATCCTTTCTGGAATACAATTGCAATTTCTTTCAACGATGGTCTTGATTCTGTTGCCGGTGGTATCAAACTTTGGCCAAGAAAGTGGACAATGCAAAACTACAAGAACTTGTTCCAGACAGACCGAATCTTCCATGCTGGAATTATTTCTGTATCAAGAACAATTATTCAGACAGTATTAAGTGTTTTCTGTACTTCATTACTTGCTTATTCATTAAGCCGTAAAGAATTTGTCATCAGGAAGCCTCTTACTTCTATTCTTGTAATTTCTATGTATATAAACGCAGGTCTTATTCCTGGATACATGCTTATCAAACATCTTCATCTTATTGGTAAGTATTCTGTTTATATCATTCCTGCTCTTGTTGATATCTTCAACTTTATTCTTGTAAGAACTTATATCAACGGATTGCCAGACAGCTTTGTTGAATCTGCACGAATTGATGGTGCTAATGAGTTCAAAATCTACATGAGCATTATTATGCCTTTGATTGTTCCGTCTATCGCTATGATTTCTTTGTTCACAGCTGTAAACGCATGGAACGCTTGGTTTGATACTTATCTGTATGCCTCTAATAAACCAAAATTACATTCTTTGCAGTATGTATTACAGGCGATGTTGCAGGCAAGTCAGAATCAGAGTGCTTCTGCCGCAGATGCAAACTCAATGGCCGTTGCTGCTTCTTCTGGTGCTTCTACAACAATGGTAACTCCAATCAGTATTCGTTCTTCTGTAACAGTAGTTGCTACACTTCCAATTCTGATTGTTTACCCATTTGTTCAGAAATACTTTGTAGTTGGCATGACAATTGGTGGTGTTAAGGAATAAGTTTTATACCGAATACTTTTTCTAATGGGGGTTCAACGCCACACCCATTACCCCCTGCTAATAGGTTGCTGCTTGCGCAGCGAATGAAAAGGTTGTCTAAAAAGAAGAAACTTTCATTTTTGTATCGGATACAAGTTGATAGGTTCTGGATTTTTAAGACAGCCTATTTTTTTTCTCTTCATGCCAGTAAAATCTAAATTTATTTAAATATTAAACAAACATTTAAATAAAAAACCGAATAATCTTATATTTTTGTGGAAATTTCTGATTTATTATCTCTTTGAAACTAATAAAGAATCTAGGGTATTTTCCTTAGATCCAAGGAGATTTTTTTATGAAAAAACTAAATAATAAGGTTATTGCTGCTGTAGCTGTAGTTCTTATGCTTACAACAGCAAGCACATTCGCAGCTTCAAAAAAGAAGTCTAAGAAAGGTGGAGATCCTTATAAAAATGTTGTAAAACAGAAGGATAGCAAAACTGGAAAAGTATGGAACTTTGATGGAATGCATGTTGACCTCGTAGACTGGTGGGCTGGAGATGACTGGGAAGCAAGACCTGCAGCATCTAAAGCTGAAGAAGAAGAAAGAGCATACCATAACTGGCTCCGCGATACATATAATTTCAGTTGGACACAGAAACAGCTTTGTGGTTGGGATAGCCATCCTCAGACAGTAGCAAACTTCTGTATTACTGGTGGAAAAGAAAACTACGTATTTACAATTGATAACCGTTCAGCTTTAACAGGTTTCCGTGCAGACTTATTCTATGATTTGTCTAAGCTCGATTGTATTGACTGGTCTAATCCAAAATGGGCATCTGGTTCAGAAAAAATGCTCGTACGCGGAAAATCATTCTATGCAATGCGTCCTTTAGTTCCAGAGCCACGTGGTGGTGTATTCTTCAACAAGAGACTTTTGCAGGAAGCAGGTATTGATCCAGAAGAACCATACAATCTTCAGAAAGAATACAAATGGACATGGGAAACATTTGAACAATTAGTTGCAAAATGTACTTATGATACAGACAATGACGGTGTAAACGATGCATGGGGTATGGCTAACAGTTCAACAGAGTTTGTTCCATTAGCTTGTATTTCTAACGGTATGCCAATGATTGGAAAAGATGCAAATGGTAAGTTCGTAAACAACGTTGGAACAGACCAGTGTCTTGAAGCACTTGCATGGTGTGCACACATGGCTACTTCTTATGAAATGCCACAGCCAGAAGGTTCAGAATGGAACTGGATGTATCCTGCATTCCTTGAAGGAAAAGTAGCTTTCCTTGCTGACCAGGAATATCACGCACAGAGAAACGGTACTTTCTCTGACATGGCTGATGACTGGGGATTTGTTTGCTTCCCACTCGGACCAAAAGGTGATGGAAAATACAGAACACTTCATAACGATAACCTCTACATCATTCCTAACTGCTATGATGATGAAAGAGCAAGAAAAATTGCAAAAATATTTGACCTTATGACAGATCCAACTCCAGGTTGGGACGGTCCAGATGCATGGAAAGAAGGATATTATCTCTGCTTCCGCGATTCAAGAGCTGTTGATGAAACTCTCGAACTTATGAAAGCAACTCCTTGTCCACGCTACGACACACTTATTCCTGGAATCAACTACATGGGTGATGTTATTTGGGTAACTTATCCTGGTTATGTTACACCACAGCAGGCTTACGAAGATACAAAGAATTCTTGGCAGGGCTTGCTTGATGATGCTAACAGATAATAGTTTGTTTAGAGAATAAGCAAATCAGATTTTTACAAACCTCCTTAACTTATGTTTGTGCTCTGTAGGGTGAATCAGTTCACTCTACAGAGCTTTCTTTTTTAAAGTCATCTAATTTGCTTTGAAAAAAATGCTGGTAATTCTGTTTTTGATATTCTTTAGGGGTCATACCGGTAAATTTCTTGAAAATACTTATAAAATGACTATGGGATGCAAAATTAAAATAATTGCTTATGTCGGTGGATGAATAATCCGTATAGATGAGCATCTTTTTTGCAGCTTCAATTTTGAGTTTCTGGGTGTACTGTAAAATTGTAATGCCGGTTTCTTTCTTAAAAAGTTCGCATAAATAAGATTTGTTTATTTCAAGTTCAGAACATATATCATCCAGATTAATTTTTTCTGTAAGATGATTGTAAATGTATTCAGAAGTTTTGATTATTGTTTTTGAATAACCTATGTTTTTTCGAAGTTTACTCATGCGGTCAGTAAAATCATAAACTACTTCCCTGTGAATGGTATTTATTTCATCAAAATCATTGCAGCGGTCAATCTGCTGAATATAAATATCACTCAGGGTATAGGCTTCCTCTGATGGCATTCCACCTTCGATACAAAAGCGTGTAATCATAGCAATGGTGATAATAAGATGATATCGGATATTTCTAAGCGGATTAGAAGAAAGTTTTCCCATGCCCTGTTGTGTAAGAGGATGCATATATTTTTTTACTTCATCAAAATCACCTTTACTCACAGCATCGTAAAACTTCATTTCTGAATTATATGGAAGATGAAAATTAGCATACTCCTGCTGCAGAAATAACTTATATGAAAGAATCTTTTCTTTTGAATCCATAAGCAAACCTCTTTAATGAATAAATT
>JAILQA010000193.1 GCA_024699205.1 Treponema sp.
TATTTATTCAAAAAATCATCTTGTTCCTTTTAGTGAATATTTCCCGTATGAAAGGTTTTTCCCTCATTTTTATAAGTTTCTGCTAAAGATTGAGCCGAATATGTGGACACCTGGTGAAGAAATTAATGTTTTTGAATATAAAGATTTAGTTTTTGCTACGCCAATCTGTTTTGAAGACAATTTTTCTGATATAGGCCGAAAAATGTACAAGGCAGGTGCAAGAGCTTTTATAAATCTTACAAATGACAGCTGGTCAAAAAGCCTGGTTTGTCAGTATGAACATTTATCTATGGCCGTTTTCCGTTCTGTTGAAAACAAAATACCGACAGTACGCAGTACAACTTCGGGCCAAACTTGTGTAATCAGTCCGAATGGTGAAATCACAAAGATGGCTCAGCCATTTATACAGTCTTATATTGTTGATAAGATTCCAGTGATTGAAAAAGACAGAAAACCGACACTTTATACAAAATATGGAGATGTCTTTGGTTATTCTTTTATTTTTATATTTTTCTTTTTATTGCTATTAAAATTAATATTTGTTATAATAGAAAAAGCCAAAAAATAAATGGCAGGTAAGAAATGGCAGAGCAGCGTGAAAAACGAAACATTACAGTATTTGGTGCAGAAACAGAATTTGACGGTGTTTTAGAGTTTAGAGATAAATTAGTAATCACTGGTAAATTTTCTGGAAAAATCAATGCACCAACAGGCGATTTGGAAATTGCCAAAAATGCAACTTGTAATGTTGAAAGTATAAATGCTGCATCAATAATCGTTTCCGGTACAGTAAAGGGCAATATGAATGCTTCTGAGCGAATTGAAATCTGTTCCGGTAGTGTCGTAGAAAGTGATATTGCAACAGCCAGAATTAGGATTGCGAATAATGTTGATTACACTGGTCAGGTAACAATGTTAGAAAAAGAACCTGAGCAGAATTTGTTTTCAGTTGCTTCTTCCGAATTTAAGCAGTCTATGATAATTCATTCTGACGTAATTAAATAGTTCTGAAACTGTTGACATAACATTTCTTTATAAGTAATAATATAATTGTCATTTTTGAAACCATTCTTTTTAAGATTTTTTTATTAAATCAATATTATATGTTAATAAAATATTTTTATAATCAAAATAAAAATCTCATACATCATTTATGGAGTAAAGATTAATGGCACCATTAAGAAAGCGTCGAAACGCAGAAGTAAAGGAAGACCAGGTTTCTGAAGCAGCAAAATCAGAAGAAATTCAGACAACTTTGGATTTTGATTCCACTTCAACTGAATCCCCTGTAGAGCAAAAAAATGATTTAGAAGAAAAAGAAGAAAAAGCGGCCGATTCAGAAGAAAACCCAACTACAGAAGAAGAGAACAAACCTGAAACGGAAACACGGGTCGTCGTAAAACGGCGCAGGGTAGTAAAAAAGGCAGAAGATAAAGAAAAAGAAGTAACTTCAGAAGAAAATAATCACAAAAAGAATAATACCAGTCAGAATCAGAACAATCAAAATCCCCAGAACAAATATAATAAAAGACAGCCAGGAGCAAAACGCAATTTCCAGCCTAGAATGAATTATCCAACACCATCTGGTGAAGTTTCTGAAGCAATTGCCGCAGAAGCTGCAGCAGCCGCAGTGGCAGGTGATGATAATGCAAACAAACCTCGTCTTTTAATAAATGATTTGACTGTAAAATCAATGCCTGAACTTCGAGATATGGCCATGCAGTATGGTTTTACAGCTGATGATTTGGCTCCAATGAAAAAGCAGGATTTGATTTTTGTAATTCTTAAAGCACATACAGAACACGGAGGAATTATTTTTGCCTCAGGTGCCCTGGAAATCCTTCCTGATGGTTATGGCTTCCTTCGTTCACCACAGAACTCATATCTTCCTGGTCCTGATGATATTTATATTTCTCCAAGCCAGATTCGTCTTTTCAACCTTAAAACTGGCGATACTGTTTATGGACAGACCCGTTCTCCAAAAGAAGGTGAACGTTTCTTTGCCTTACTCAGAATTGAAACTGTAAATATGGACGAGCCTCGTGTTGCTCAGACTCGCGTTCCTTTTGAAAACTTAACACCGCTTTATCCGGATGAAAAACTTCGTCTGGAAACTGTAAGTACCGAAGTTTCTACACGAATTGTTGACCTTTTTGCTCCAATTGGTAAAGGTCAGCGCCTTTTGATTGTTGCTCCTCCAAAGGCTGGTAAAACAATTCTCATGCAGAAAATTGCAAACGCAATCACAACAAACAATCCTGAAGTTTACCTCATCGTTCTTTTGATTGATGAACGTCCTGAGGAAGTTACCGAAATGGAACGCGCTATTAAGGGGGAAGTTATTTCTTCTACCTTTGATGAACAGGCAACCCGCCACGTTCAGGTTGCAGAAATGGTTCTTGAAAAGGCAAAACGTCTTGTTGAACATAAGCGTGATGTTGTAATTCTTCTTGACTCAATCACTCGTCTTGCCCGTGCTTACACCCAGACTGTTCAAACAAGTGGTAAAGTTCTTTCTGGTGGTGTTGATTCTAATGCTCTCTTTAAGCCAAAGCGCTTCTTTGGTGCGGCTCGTAATGTAGA
>JAILQA010000195.1 GCA_024699205.1 Treponema sp.
CAAAAAAGAAATAAGAGATATAAAAGACAAGGGGAAATAATCCCCTTGTCTTATTTAATTAGAAATTAAAAGAGATTATTTTGTTACATCAAAATCAACTTCAACAGTATCTGTCTTAATTTCCCCATTAACTCGGCGCCATTCAACTACAGGTTTATAAGTTGTTCCTTTAACATCGAGATAATACATTTTACCAGCTTCTACTGTCAATTCTTCAACAAGTCCATAACCTTCATTGAAATAAGCTACAGGAGCACCTACTCTCCATCCACTAACTAAAGCAGTAGATGAGAATGTTTTTGTACCTATAGCTCCCATAGGAATTTCAAATACAAGATAATTATCTCCTGTATTTATTATTTTTCCACCAGTTGAAGTTACTTCAGCTTCACTATCAGCTCCCTTGTAAAGACAAACACCTGATTCATTAGCATTTGTAATTGTTACATAAGCTGCTGCTGGTGTTGAATAATCTTTAAAGCAATTAGGATCGAACCAATCTCTTACATTAAATTCTGCTGATTTTTTTCCTTCCTCATGTAAACCAAAGAATCTAACTACAGGATCGCCATCAGTTGTTTTAGGGAAGCAAGAAACAATTTCACCAGTTTTTTTATGGAATTTTCTGAATACAGGATAAATATAATAATCTCCATATGCTACATTTATTTTTGTCTGAAGAGTATTATTTCCAGCAAATGCCAAAGAATCACCATAAAGACCATTTTGTCTCATTTCAACATTATAGTTTGTCGGGTTATTAATAATGATATATGCCTCTCCACCTGCGTTTGCAGAAATTGTATATACCAAATTATCATTAGATGCTGAGTCAGCATTGTAATAAGCATAAATCAAAGCGAATGGCATAGTTTTCAATGTATCATAATCATTTTTATACTTTAAATAATCTTCTTCGGTAAAAACATAAAGTACAAAATCTTCAGAAGTAGAGAAAAGTTTTTTATCCAATTTAAGACCAGTTGTTACACTTCCACCACGTGCACCACTAATAAGAGTTCCTTTAGCTGGAACACCTTTAAAACAAACTACATTCTTAGAAGATTCATTATTAACTTTGATAGAATATTCTCCACCCTTATAGTTTGTATAATCTATACCATTTTCAGTATCTCCACCACTTCTGTTATCATTAATATTAATACATGATGTCATCAAACCAACACACAAAATTGCAGCAACTGCAAGACCTAATTTTCTCTTTAACATAAAATCCTCCGTGTTAAAAAAAAGATATTTGTTTACTTTCTACTTAGAAAGTCCTTATAGTTTTTTCTGTCTTTCCTACGAAAAACACCTCTTTTTTAATTGTTTACTAACCATATTAAATTAAAATAGTTACAAATGCAAATGTTTTTTCTTCCAGTTCATTTCATCAAAACCTCCCTGCAAGCATAGTAACGCATGCATTCATAATTTTTTATAACAAGTTCTTGATAATTAAACAGTTCAAGCGAATATTTTTGCACCCAAAAAAGCATTTTTTTTATTTTTTTTTCAAAATAACTGCACTTTTTTTTACGTTTTCGACTAATTATATAGTGGAGGACTTTATGCCAGAAATAAACACAAGCAAAACTTTACGCCCTTACCCAGGAGCAAAACTCAACCCCAAAGTTGACCCAATTTTTAAATCTTTATTTACACAAAACTCAGAGGCTTCGAACACCGCACTTACAGCATTTCTCAGCGTCATGCTCAGACAGAAGATTTCTGATGTCACAATAACTCAAAATGAACTGCCAATTGAATCCGAACGCGACAAGCAGTCTATTTTTGATATCGCATGCAAAAGCCAGCCTGAAGGAATTGATACAGAAAATAAAGTTTTAAATGTAGAGATGCAGGGATTGAATGACTTAGATTCTTTTGACAATCGCTCTGAATATTACGTAGCTCATCTTTTAAATCACTATGTTAAAAAAGGAATGACCTGGAGACAGATTCCAGAAGCCACGATGATTTCTGTACTAAACTTCACTTACGACGATAGGATTGAAGAGGGATTTCTTACTTATTCTATGCGGCTTGAAGATGGAAGGGGATTAAAATCAGCAAGATTGAAAATAATTTTTCTGGAGCTTCCAAAATACAAGCATATTCCCGACGAGCCTATTGAAAAATTGACAAGTGTAGAAAAATGGGCTAAATTCTTTTTATACGCAGACAGCAAGGAAAAGGAAGATTACATCAAAAATCTAGCCGAAAGTGAGGAAGGAATTATGTATGCACAGGAAGCTTTAGATTCAATCAGCCAGAGCGAAGCAGAATGGATTCGTGAACGGGATTATTGGGATGCCGTTATGACAGAACGTACAATCCGAGAAGAAGCCGAAATACGTGGATTGAAAAGTGGTATGGAAAAAGGATTTCAACAGGGATTACAAGATGGAATGAGACAGGGTATACAACAAGGTATACAGCAAGGTTTACAACAAGGTGCGCATGACAATGCAATAAACAATGCGAAAAATCTTCTCAAAATGAATCTTGGCTCATGTGAACAAATTGCTCAAGCGACAGCACTTTCTTTAGAAGAAGTAAAAAGTCTTGCAAAAGAATTGAAAAAATCTGAATAATTTGCTCCTCTTCCAGATTTATTTATATAGGTTTAATAAATGCGAAAAATCAAAACTGTTCATATTATAACATTATCTGTTCTTTTACTTACATTCTCCTGTGCGACAACAGAAAAAAAACATGAGCAGTTAGATTTAGAAAAAAACACACATGAACAAACTACTAGAGAAATAATAGAAGAAATAAGTCCAGAAGAATCAAGCAAGGCTGAAAATAACATTCAAAATCAGGATGAAGAAGAGCAGACAAAACCAGAAGCATTAACTCTTCTTTTTGCCGGTGACATCATGGCGCATGAAGAAAACTATCGCATTGATGATTTTAATAAAATATGGATTGATGTAAAGGAAATCATTTCACAGGCAGATTTAGCTTTTGGAAATATAGAATCTCCAATTGACCAGACAAAAAAAGTTTCGGCTTATCCCTACTTCAATATGTCAAAACAATATGCAGAAGCGGCTGTAGAAGCAGGATTTGATGTTTTTTCCCTGTCTAATAATCACACTTTTGACAAGGGTGTAAATGGCATGCAGGAAACTTTACGTACAGCTAAAGAACTTTCTGAAAAATATAGCAGTAACGAAAATCTTTTATATTTTTCTGGAATAAGAGAAAGCCCAAAAGGAGAATATACCTACAATATAATTGAAAAAAATGGCTGGAAAATATTATTTTTGCCAGTCACAGAGCTTTTGAATCTCCAGGAAGCCCGCGATTACGTAAATTATTCAAGAAATACAGAAGAAGGACGAGATATATTAATAAAATACTGCAAATCTCTTCGTGGAAAAAATCCATGTGATTTATTCATTCTTTCCTTCCATACATCTGAGCCGGAATATGTACGTTCCTATAAAAAATCGCAGACCCAGTTTTATGAAAAATTACTTGATGCAGGTGTAGATATTGTCTGGGCAAATCATGCACACTTAATCAAAGATAGAAAAATCATTATAGATACCCAAAACAATACTCAAAAAATAATAATGTACGGAAATGGAAATACAATCAGCGGTCAAAGAAGAGCCCC
>JAILQA010000224.1 GCA_024699205.1 Treponema sp.
ATAAAAACAGAAGAAGCTGTTAATTCACAAAATAAACGCAGAAGATTCAGAAAAGATTGGATTAAATCAAACAAACGTCTCGATGAAATTATAAGCACCAGAACTTTCCAGAAAAAATCAGATTACTTAAATTTACTTCCAAAAGAATTACCTGAGATTTTCTGCGCAAAAGATTTAGAAAAATGTCTTAGAAATAAAAATTATCCGCAAAATGCATATAAAAATGCTCATTTAATTTTATGGGTTTTATCCAGAATGGAATTGATTAAATTATCTGAGAAGCCAGAAAATGCTCCAAAATCAAGAGCAAAATATTACAGAATCAAATAATCACAGAATAAAGCTTATATTTTTATGAATTAAATCAACTTGAACAAAAAAAAGACAGATCCTAAGACCTGCCTTTTTAGTTTGCATTATTTAACCAGTAGATTACCAGTTATCAAGCATATCATCTTCATCGCGGTTTTCCATATCATAAAGATCGGTTACTACACGAAGATCATCGAGATAAAGGTAATATGAACCTCTAGCCTGCATTGGGTTACAATCTACTCTGAATCCAAGAATCTTAAATCCAGGTTTGTCACCATAGTATGCACTGCTCTGTACAATACCATGTTCACCATCTGTACTAGGAGGAACTACACAAGTAAGTTTTTTCCATCCGCTGAACCCAAGATTACCCATATAAAGCTCATAATTGCGGCCAAAATAATCCTGAACAAGAACATACATTTCGTGACTCTGATTTCGTCCACAAACCCACATAGAAACAGTTTTTACTGTTCCTTCTACTGGTAAAGGACGTCCAGCCATGATTGTAAATGAATCCAAACCACGTCGGAAGAAATCTACACGAACACCAAGAACCTGTGTATCTTCATCTTCTTTACCTTCATCTTCAGGTAAAGGTTCTTTCATAGCAGGATTTCCATCAAAAAGTCTTGCAGCAATTACACCGTCATCAGAAGAAATATGAACAAACCATGAACCTTCTCTTTCAAACTTATCAACAGAAATTTCACGCAAAGACATCATTGCAGAATCTGCACCAACTGTTTCTGGATTAGCACTTGCAACACTCTGCGCAAAAATCAATCCAGCAAATGAAAATGCCAATACAATTGCTAATAATTTTTTCATTTTGCATCTCCTACATCTACAACATCATCATCACTGTTCAAACGGCGACTGTTGCTGCTCTTGCTCTTAC
This sequence comes from Treponema sp., assembly GCA_024699205.1. Lineage (GTDB taxonomy): Bacteria > Spirochaetota > Spirochaetia > Treponematales > Treponemataceae > Treponema_D. The sequence goes on from JAILQA010000224.1 coordinate 1,217, forward strand.
TGCTGCTGTTACTGTTACCGTTTGATGAATCAGAATCACCGAAATCAACTTCATTCAACTCATAACCATCATAGATATAAGAAAGTGAATTAGATGTATATTTTAACTGATCAAAGAAAATTACATAATTATCAACATATTCTTCTGCATCTGAACGAACTCTGAATCCAACAAGAGTAAGATTCTCTGGACCTGAACGCAGGTGAGAATGCTGCTGAATATAACCAGGTACATTGATAATCAAGTTTTTCCAACCCTTAAATGCAAGGTTTCCAGCCTGAAGAACATGAATACGTCCTAAAGCATCTCTTACCAATACTTCAAGTGTATAATTATAATTTGCTCCCCATACCCAGAAATCGATAGTGCTTACATCACCAATAAAAGGAATCTCATAAGCCGTTCCGTCTTTTGTAGGATAAACTTCGAACCAGTTATCACCCTTTCTATTAAATGCAGTTTTTACACCGAAAACCTGATGATTCTCGCCACTACCCTTTAATAACATTCTAAGGGAATTAGGTATTCCTTCATAGTATCCAGTAAGAGGATAACCTTCGGCAACAAAACGACTGGAATTAACTGCCCAATCCCAACTTAAGGTATTACCGTTATACAGATAATTCTGACCATTTGCTTCGTCAAAATTGTCCATAATAAATGTCTCGATACTTCTTGAACTTGGCTGACTGAATGCAGGCAAACCAATTACAAAAAGGCAAGCAAGACCAACAAAGACTTTAAGTCCCCTACTCATGCAAAACTCCTTGAAACTTTTAACTATTCCGAAAGCTAAAAGATTTATACTCTTAGATTTTCGGCATAATACTTCTAATTTATAAGTTAAAAATAATTATATTTTGTATAACTTTGTTTGTCAAATGTTAAACTTACTTGTTATAAAAAAACAGATGAATATAAAAAAACAGATGAATTGAATAAATATAAAAATTACAATATGATAGAAAACAACAAATCTCTTTTTATAAGGAAGTTTTAATATGTTTCACAGTTACAAAGAATTAGGCCTCGTAAACACAAAACACATGTTTGAGATGGCCTTCAAAGGCGGATATGCTATTCCTGCATATAACTTTAATAATATGGAGCAGTTGCAGTCTATTATTCAGGCTTGCGTTGAAACAAAATCTCCAGTAATTCTCCAGGTTTCAAAAGGTGCTCGTGCTTATGCTGATAAGTACCTTTTGCGCCACATGGCAGCTGGTGCTGTTGAGTACGCTCATGAATTAGGATGTGATATTCCTATCGTTCTTCACCTTGATCACGGTCCAAACTTTGAAGTATGTAAGGACTGTATCGATTCAGGTTTCTCTTCTGTAATGATTGATGGTTCTGCTCTTCCATACGATGAGAACATTGCTCTTACAAAACAGGTTGTTGAATATGCTCATTCACGAAAAGATTATGTTACAGTAGAAGCAGAACTTGGAGTTCTTGGTGGTGTTGAAGATGACGTAGCAGCAGAAGAAAGCCACTACACCAAACCAGAAGAAGTAATTGACTTCACAAGCAAAACAGGTTGTGACTCGCTTGCTATTTCTATTGGTACTTCACACGGACGCTGTAAGTTCAAGCCAGAACAGTGTACACGCAATGCTGACGGAATCTTGATTCCACCTCCACTGGCATTTAACGTTCTTGCAGAAATTGAAAAGAAACTCCCAGGATTCCCAATTGTACTTCACGGATCTTCTTCTGTACCTGTAAAATACGTTAAAGAAATCGAAAAATACGGCGGAAAGATTCCTGATTCAGTTGGTATTCCAGAAGAACAGTTAAGAAAAGCTGCAAAATCTGCTGTATGTAAGATTAACGTAGACTCTGACGGACGTCTTGCTATGACAGCTGCAGTTCGCCGCGTACTTGCTGAACAGCCAGATGTATTTGACCCACGTCTTTACCTCGGACCAGCTCGCGAAGAACTCAAGAAGATGTACGCTGACAAAAACATCAACGTATTCGGTTCTAACGGACACGCTTTAGACTAGTAGAATATTTTCATCCGGTAGTCGGCTGATTAAAAGCTGAAATACCGGTTAAATAAAAAAAACTGCTTGCAAGGGAAAATCCTGAAACAAGCAGTTTTTTTTATTTTCCTGTATTTTTATTCAGATTCTTGCTCAGATTCCTTATCAGAAAGCTTTTTCTTAGAAAAACTAAAGATAAAAATCATAAGCAAATAAACGCCGGTAAGTGCCATATAAAAAACATCAATCAAAACAATCAGAGAAAAACTGTAATTGATTGCGTAAAGTGCATCAGAAATTGCAGGTACTATAAAAGCTACAATCAAAAGTAAAGCACTTACTGCAATAAATAGATAATTTTTTTCTTTAATTGATTTGTAGAGATAATGCAGCGAAATTGCACACAAGCAGATAAAAGAAAGATAAAGCACAGGACGTAGAAATAAATCATAACCTGAATAAACAGCTTCGGATGCACTTATTATAAAATACGGTAAATATACTGAATAAAAACCTGCCGTAAGAGGAAAAAATGATTTTATTTTATATTCACTCGAATCTTTTACCAAAAAGAAATAAAGAAGATAAAGAATACATACCGGAAGCAAACTTAATCTGAGCAGATAATAAATCATGTTTTCAGAAAAAGAAAAGGGTACTATTCTGTGGGAATAAGTAAGAAATACTTTTAAGGCACAAAATAAAACCGCGGACATAATTCCACAAAAAAGAGGAATTATATCTTTTTTTTCTTTTGTCCAGATACCATAAACTGTCAGTGAAAGCGGAAAAAGAAGCAATAAAAAAGTTATCATAAGCTCTTCACCTATTTAGCCTTTATTTTCATTATAGTTGCAGAACCGCAGATTGTTACTTTTTCTCCGGGTGCTACAGCATAAATCATTTCTGGCTGAATTGCTTCTTCTGCACTCTGGTCAGAATGAATTGTCGCACCATTTGAAGAAATCACATAAATCAGCTGTACATCTGCAGGATTTGGAGTATCGGATTTACTGCATAAGAAAGACCAGCCGCCTTTTACGTTTATTTTCTGTAACTCAAAATATTTACATTCAAATTGCCCCGGAAATGGCGCAACAGGAATCATTTCTTCACGCTTGATTACAGCTAGTCCCTTTTCTATATGAACTTCACGTCCACGACCATAATCATAAAGGCGGTAAGTTAAATCACAAGACTGCTGAACTTCCATAAGTCTAAGTCCGCCACCAATTGCATGAACCGTTCCGGCTGGAATAAAGACAAAATCTCCTGGTTTTACTTCTACATAATCAAGATACTGCTCAAGAGAATTGTCTTTAATTGCATTGGCAAGCACTTCGTTAGAAAAGCCTTCCTTTATTCCGTAAACCAGTTTTGCTCCAGGTTCTGCATCAAGAATATACCAGCATTCAGTTTTTCCCCGATTGCCCTGGCCTTCAAGTTTTACTGCCCAGTCATCATCCGGATGAACCTGAATAGAAAGGGCTTCGTTTGCCTGAATTACTTTAACCAAAAGAGGATAATCACCGCCACAAAAAGCCTTAAAATTATCCTGGCAGCCGTTTGGATGTGTTGAAGCAATCCAAAGTTCATAGCCCCATATTTTATCTGATTTTATTGAGTCAAGTTTTAGCATATCAAATCTTCCAATATATTATTTTGATTATTTTTCCCAGAGTTTTTCAGGATAATATCCGGCTTTAATTTTCTTTGCAATTTCATCCTTTACAATCTGTCGATCTTCTGGATAAGTCATACCAAACCAGGTTTCCTGAGAAGTAAAGAACTTGATAATTCCCTGTTTATGAGCGATTATGTCACTCGAAGCAACAGGAAGAAGAGCTTCCGCTTTTGGTGATTCAATGTTATTCTTAATAAAGTTTTCCCAATATACATGGAACTCTTCAAAAGCTTTAAGACTGAATCCAAAGAGGTTCATACTAACCCACTCTTTACCGGTAAGAATCTTTTTTCCTTCCGGCATATCGCTGATAATCTTATCGCTATCATCGTAGTAGATTTTAAGATTTTCTACGATTGAAGCTAATTCACCAATTGAACCGTCAGCTGAAGCAGCATTTTCTTTTACTGTACAAACACCGCGGCTAACAGAACCAGAACGGCTCATTGTATTTCCAAGAACATAACCTACCATTGCATGTTCTGCACTGTCTGGACTTATAGAAGAAAGGTATTTTCCTAAGATTTCAAAAGCCTGTCTTCCGTAATAATCATCAGAATTGATTACTGCAAAAGGGGCATTAAGGGCTTTTTCTGCA